>JBDSGC010000117.1:0-11128 GCA_039919215.1 Thermoanaerobaculia bacterium
GAACCACCGCCGCCGGCCGTGCCGGCCTCACGCAATCCTTTACCTGGTTGCTCTGAACACGTACCGTTCCGCGCGATGCAGGTGGTCAGCGAGCGATGGACACTCCGGGCGGCGGGGCGGGAGCTGAGCCTCTTCGCGGCGTTTCTGCTCATCACCATCGCCATGACCTGGCCGCTGGCCGTGCGACTGAACACAGCGACGTCGGATCTCGGCGATCCCCTGCTCAACACCTGGATCCTTGATTGGGATCTCTACGCGATCACGCACGCGCCGGCGCATCTCTACGACGCGCCGATGTTTTATCCGGCGAAGATGCCGCTGGCGTTCAGCGAGAACCTCTTCGGGATCGCCATCGTGTCGCTGCCGTTTTCACTGCTCGGTTTCGGCCCGCTCGCCGTCTACAACATCGCCATGATCCTCGGCTTCGCTTTCTGCGGGTATGGAGCCTCGGTCCTGGCTCGCGTGGTCAGCGGCTCGATCGGCGCCGCTTTCGTGGTGGGGACCCTCTACGCATTCACGCAGTTCCGTCTCGATCATCTGGCGCATCTGCAGCTGATCTGGGGCGGATGGCTGCCTCTGATTCTGGCCGCGATCATCTCCTACTGGCGGCGGCCGTCGTGGAAACTGGCGGCCTGCTTTGGTGGGGCGCTGCTGATGAACGGCCTGTGCAACGTCCATCTGTTGCTCTTCGCCGGCATCGCGGCGCCGGCAAGCCTGGCAGTGCTCGCGCTGACCGGCCCGCGTCGCGACCGGCGATTCTGGATGCCCCTGCTCCTCGCCGGTGGTGCGGCCATGCTCGTGCTGGTGCCGGTGCTTCTGCCATATCGCACCGTGGCGAAGCTCTACGGGATGCATCGTTCGGAAGGGGAAGCGATCTGGGGCTCCGCCGACTGGACCGACTGGCTGATGGCCTCCGGACGCAGCGCCACCTATGGAGGGTTGCCACAAGGACGATCACAACCGGAGCGCAGCCTGTTCCCCGGCCTGTTGCCCATCTTCCTGACGATCGCCGGCATCGTGTTGTACCGAAAGCCGGCATCGAGTGAGGAAGTCGATCCGGATCCTCCGTCACGCGCTGTGGATCGCCGCCTGCTTCGCATCCTTGATGGTGCCATGGTCGCCGCTGCAGTTCTCAGCTACGGCGGCGCGGTGGCCACAAAATTCGATCTGCGACTGTTTCACCACCGGCTGGTCAGCGTGAGCCGGGCAGATCTTCCGGTGATCGCGCTGCTCGCACTCATCGCCATCCGGCTCTCGCTGCAGTTGCCTCTGACCTGGACGAGCGATCGACCGATCAGTCTCCGCGCCTGGCTGGGACGCCGTGGCTGGCCGCCTGAATTCTCCGCCATCGCCGCCTGGATCGTGGTGGGAGTCCTCGGTTCGCTCGGCCTGAAGGCGTTCTTCTACGAGTTTCTCTATCACCGCCTCACGCCGTTCCAGAGCATCCGCATCCCGGCACGCTTCGCCGTGATCGCCTACACCGGCCTGATCGCCACGGGCTCGCTGGGAGCAGCGGAGTTGTTGCGGCGACGCCGCTCCTGGCAGCGACCGGCCACGATGGCGCTCCTGCTCGTGGCCACCTTCATCGACATCCGCCCGATCTTCCGGTGGGAGCATGCGCTGGCCGCGCCCGACGGCAGCGATCTGTGGTTGCGCGACGCGCGCGTTCCCGGCGGGGCGCTCATCCTGCCCATCAATCCCGACGTGGAGTTCACCTACCTCCTGGGGGCCACCATCCATCACCGGCCGATCTTCGACGGCACCTCCGGCTTCGAACCACCGCTGCACGCCCGGATTCATGACTTGTCCATCGCGCCGGTCATCGGGCCAGAGCTCATCGGACTGCTGGAATCCAACGGTGGCACCTTGATCGTGGTCCACGACGACTGGCTGCGTACCACTGCCGCGGCGACGCATGCGTGGCTCACGCGCGAGCTGGCCAGAGGACGCATCGCCTTCCTCAGACGGCTCGATCATCGAGTGGGCGGCACCTACCTCTTTGCCATCACCCGCAATCTCCCGGGCTGGAGAAGTCTCCGGCCTCCCGACGTTCCCGATGGCGCGGGATTCCCGCCGGCGATAGTGCTCGATCGGATGCTGCACGATCAGGCCGTGTATGTCGGACGGACCTTCGGCGTGGTGGAGCGCCCGAAGGACGGGAACATCGAAGGAGCGCTCACGGTATCGGGATGGGCGCTGTCCCCTCACGGAATCCGAGGAGTGGACATCCTTCTGGAAAACGGAACCAAGCGGTATCCGGCGATTCCGTTCCAGCGGCCCGACGTCCACGCACGATTCCCCTGGTACTCATCGACCCCTGCGCCAGGGTTCTTCCTGACGCTGCCCCGCCGGCCGCGCGGGGTGAAGCGCGAGAGCGACGTGCAGGTGGAGATCCTGGATGGCAGAGGAGAGCGAACCCGCCTCCCCGATCTGCCCATCCAGTGGTGAGGTCCCGTTGCGGACTACGCTTCGTTAATCAGTCCGCACGGTGGAATCGCCGGTGGCATTGTCGACCGACGAAGTGAACAGCATCACCGCGCCATTTCCGTCGATGACCTGAAAGTCGATTTCCATGTTGGTCAAGTCACCGAACTGCGATCGGTCCGGCCCGAGGATTTCGGCGGCGACGGAGTTGAGCAGGAGAAATTGATTGGCGTTGAGTGCGTAGTCGTGCGAGGCGGCCCCTACGCCCTGAGCTTTCTGCCCCGCGGGGAACGTAAAGCGCAGGGTGACTCTCACGGTGACTGGCGCGCCAGCCGTTTCCACCAGCGCAAAGTTCGTGCGGAAGGTCGCCGGCTTGGATGCAGCCACCGTCGCCTTGGAGGCGTCTGCAAGTCCGGCAATGGCGCGCGTTCCGCCGCGCCGGATCGCGGAGGCAGTGGACAGTACGGGAACACTGCTTCCGAAGCTGTCGAGCTTTCCGGCAATGGCCATGAAGGTGCGGCTGCTTGCTGCGAACGCGCCGGCTGTCGGGATGAACGTCAGATATCCAAGCGAATCGCCGTCGAGGTTGAACGAGCTCACCAGGTCGTTCATGATTTTGGTTTCCTTACCTCCAAACCTGACCTGCTGTTCGACGGTCTGGCCGGTGCGGGAGGCGTAGCGGAGCGTGCCCATCGCGGGGTCCGTTCCGCGGTTCGTCAACGCCAGGTCCGTGCGATAGAACGTGTTGTTGAGGCCATGGACACTCCCGGCTACCGGAATGGTGACGGGATCAGCGCCCGAGTAGCCGAGCTGGCGGGCCCAGTCCGCCACGACCCAGGTGTCGCCGCTGGCTTCATCGACCGGCGTTGCATAGGCGGCGATTCTGCCGCCCCCAGTGCTCTGGTTTGTGACGACGACGGCCACGACATTGGCCGGAACGACATTGTCCAGCGCCAGCAACTTGAATGGGTCGATGGAGTCGGTACGCGAGCTGACCGGGGTCCCGTCCGCTGCCTGGAAATCGACCTTTACTGATGCAGCCGAGCCGCCGGTTTCCTGAACGTACAGGTTCGTGTGCGTGGTGCTGTCTTTGCGCACACCGCTGAGCACGAGCGAGCTCCCGGCGTTGATGGAACGATCGGAGCGGAACACAGGGATGGTGTTGCCGAACGTGCCAGCCGGGTTGTTCGTGGTCAGCACGGTTGCAGCGACGGCGAGCTTGTCAGCATCTTTCGAACGGATCTGCAGCGTGCCGCGTTCGTCACTGCCGGAGAACACAGTCTTCACGACGTCGGCGACGGTGACGCTGACCTGACCGGCCACCGAAGGAAGGGACGTCGTGCGCGAGGAAGAGGCCGAAGCGGTCGTGGACGTGTAATACAGCTTCACGTCATCGATGGACTTGCTGCCCTGCGGGTTCAACAAAGAGACATCGGAGATGAAGAGCGCTCCGCGGGTGCCGATGGTGTGACCCACTCCCGAGACGAACAGCGCGACTTCGCCGGCGGCGATGCTCGGAATTCCGGCACTGGTCACGGCGGGCTGCACGGTGTCGACCACTTTCACCAGGGTGATGGAGGTGGACGGCGCCGGGCCGTCGAGGGTGCGCTTGGCGGCGGAGGAAGCGCCGCTCAGGAACGATAGGGTCAGATTCCCCTCAGTGGATCCCACCGGCGCCGCCCCATCAGGCCTCTTTGAGCGATCGATGCTGAATGTCAGGGTGACTGTCTGGCCAGGATCGATGGTCACGGTACCGGGTTGCGGAAGGATCCATGCGACATCGGAATTGAGCACGCCGATGAGCCGCGCCGTACCGTTGTTCTTGAACGTGATAGACCCCGTCGGCGAGCTGCCCGGCGACGCGGCCACGTCGACGCGGTTCGTGCCTGGATCGGCAGTCACCCTTCCCGTCGGAGCAGGCGCCGACACCAGTTTGACCGGGATCTGCAGCCCGGGCGGAACGCCGCTCCCCGATGGGTTGGAACTGCCTTCATAAGTGCCCTGCGGTTGCGCCGTAGCCGCGATGGTGACGATCTGCGATGCTCCCGGCGCGAGCGTGAAGCTTGCGGGCGACTGGGTGAAGAAACTGCCGTTCGGGCCGAATGTAATGTTGGTTGGAGCGCTGCCCGAGTTGGTCAGACCATACGTGGTCTTTGCACCGCCTGCGCCCTCCACCTGCAACATCGTGGCGGGGATGACGGTGACATTGACGATCGGTCCGGTGAGCACTTCCACCTTGACGGATGCGGTCGCGGTGTTTGTGCCCTGCATCGCCGACAGCGTGTAGGTCGTCGTTGCGGTGGGGGTGATGGTGACGGAGCCAGACGCGGGCTTCGCGCCGATCCCGCTATCGATCGTGGCGGAGGTTGCGGCGAGGGTCGACCAGGAGAGCGTTACAGACTGACCGGCGCGGATGGTCGGAGGCGTGGCGGTGAAGGAAAGGATTTGCGGCGGAGCGGGCGGGGAGCCGGCGCGCGTCATCGTGAACGTCAGTGGTTCGGTGTCTCCGCCGATCGTACCGGAGATGGTGTTTCCGCTGATCGTTGCACTGAATGGCTCGAAGTGGTCGTCGTTGCCTTGATTGACGAAGAACAGACCGGAGATGGTGTTTCCGCTGATCTGGCCGGACATCGTCACCGTTTGCGGAGGCTCATCGGTCACCGTGCACTGTCCATTGATCAGTTTGTCTTTTTTCAAGCCGGTGATCGTCAGCAGCCCGTACATCACAGAACCGACCTGTGTGAGTGGGCCGGATATGCTCCCCGAGGTCTGGATCGGCGGCAATTGACCGGGACTGCCTGGGCAAGGGGTGAAAACCGAGCTGTGTGAACCGGCGTACGAGCCGGAAAGGCTCGTATCGGGAACCTGTGAGGAAGAGCGTGTCAGACTGGCACTCGCGGAGAACCCGGTGCCGACGCCCACATTCACATTCATCGAGTTGCCGCTGATCGAGGCGGTGAACGGACCGGTGCCATCGGGGACGACGATCGCACCGGACAGAGTGCTCCCTGAAACCTGACCGCTGACGGGAAGCACCACCGGAAACGTACCGACGACCTGACACTGATCGCCGTGGTCGGGCACCGCATAAAGGATGATTGCGCCGCTCACAACGCCCTGCTGCTGGACGACCACCAGGGTGGCGAGCGAGCTCCACTGAATGGGACGCTCAACCCGCGGGTTGCCGGAACTGCACGTATCGTTCGCGGTGAACGTGCCGCCCCACGATCCGGTGAGATTCGCGGTCTGGCCGTAAGCAGCTGCAGTGGCGCAGAAGAGAGTTGCGAACACGACAACGCGCCGAAGGAGCATCGGTGGACCTCGCTTTGATAGGTCGTGGAGCGTTCGATTGTTAGGGTGTGGCTCAGAATAGTTCCTCCAAGTCACCATCGCAAGCGGAGCATTGCCTTCGCAGCGGCAATCGGGACTTCGGACGAGCAGTCGATGCCAGCTCGGTGCGGGGTGGAGGATGAAGCCAGGGCTGCGGCGGCCGAACGCGTGGGCAGGGATGCCGGCGCTAGGAAACAACCGTCGATGTTTTCGAAGTCGCGAAGACTACTGCACCAGTTGGATCTTCGCCTTCTTCTCCATCTTCAGAGCGCGGCGGATTTCGCGCCGGACGGCCGCTGGCCTCTCGTCCGGCATGTAGGGCATGGAGCGGGCGATGGCGGTCTGGGTGAGCTCGAACGGATTCGGGAAGGTCGCCACATCCTTGAGCCGTGAGCCGGGCAGCGGAGCTAGAAAAGGTAGATAGGAAACGCGAAGGCGGGTGCCGAAATGGAAGACGTCGATCGCGCCGAGGTTCCACTCCACCCGGGAGGCTTCCTGTTCCCGGACAAAGTCGCGGGAGAAGATGAACAGCGTCTCCTTCGAGTAGTCGGGTCGTCCGGTGCTTCCGGCCCTGGCGGCCGAGGAGAGCAGGGACAGGACCACAACCAGCAGAGCGGTGCGTTTCATACGGTCATGTGACGGCGCGGCAGCGTCGCGGGTTCCACCCGAAAGTCTCGCACACTTCGCGCCATCCCCTGGAAGTGAGCGAGGCCGGCACGGCCGGCGGCGCTGGTTGCCCAAGGCTCCGCCAAGATCACGCTCCAGGACGTTGTGCCGCGCAGGCTCCCAGTTCGGTGGGATGAGGATCCGCGTGTCTCCGCCGCGCATCCGGTGAAGCCTGCGGCGACAGTGGATGAACGCGAAATTGTGGCGGACGCTATGCGAACCCACGACGCCGGCCGTTCCGGCAGAATGCGGGTTCCTCCTGCCACGTTGCATATGATTGCCTGGACGCATCGCCAACGACTCTTCCGGCAACCCCCGCGCTTTTGAGGAATGGATGAAACCTGAACCGATCATTCGATTGACGCCCGGCAAACGGGTGCTGTTCCTGACCAAAGATCCCGAGATGATCCGCCGCCAGCTGCGAGGCGAGCTCGATCTCCAGATGTCCGACCTGGCCATCGACGATCTACTCGACGACATCAACACCGACGCCATGACGCCGGCCTGGGTCTGCTTCAGTCACAAACCGGAAGACATCGCCCGGGACGCCTACGCGGGACTGATCGTCAATGGCGAGCGGCTGTTCGAGCACGATGCCCTTCGTGACGGAAATTTCGAAGTGATCGTCAGCGGCTATCGCAAGGGGGTGGGCAGCTCGCGGGAGACAGCCACCCAATGCGAGGTCTGGAGCGGGATCCGCATCGCGGTCGCCGCTTCGTTCGCACCCATTCACGCCGGCAACAACATCAACCAGGGGCTGCTGATGGCGGACCACGACATGCTCCGCCGGCTGCAGGGTGGGCAGGGTATCGCCATCGAAGAGTTCACGCAGGGCCGCGACACCATCACCAAGCTGATCATCCGGGAGGGCGGTCTCTTTCCGTTTGCCAAAGGCGTGAAGGACAAGTCCATCCAGCTCCCGGTCCCGCAGAACGAGCCGCGGCCGATGACCATGGGAGAAAAGATCCTGGCCAGCCACATGCTCGGAGCCGGCGACGGACCGAACTACGTCAAGCCGGGCGATGCCGTGGTCGTGGAAGTCGACGGCGGCTACACCCACGAGTTCACCACCGCCCAGGTTCACTACTTTTTGGAAGAGGAGTATGGGAAGAACTACACCATCCGGAACCCGCAGAAGTTCGCCGTCTTCGAAGATCACCTGATCTACGCCGACGACGTGGCGCGGATGCGCCCGTTCATGGCCAAGATCAACACGCTGCGCGAGCTGCAGCGCGAGTTTCAGCAGCATACCGACTGCCGCGACTTCTCTGCCCGGGACAACGTTTCGCCCGGCATCTGTCACGAGGTGGCGCGCGAATACATCATCGATCCGGGCGACTTCATCCAGGCCACCGACAGCCACACCTGCATGGGCGGGGTGAACAACGCGCTGGCCTGGGGCGTGGGGGCGACCGAGTACGCAAACCTGGTGCACTCGGGGTTCACGCAGGTGGAGGTCTCCGAGTCGATCCGCTTCGAGCTGGTGGGACAACTGGCCGCCAACGTCACCGCCAAGGATGTGATGCTGTACATCCTGCTGCACTACGCCAAGCCGCAGAGCACCCTGGACCGCATCATGGAGTTCACCGGGTCGGGCGTGCGCTCCCTATCGCTCGACGAGCGCGCCACGCTGGCGAACATGGCCACTGAATGCGCGGCGCGCACGGCCATCGTGGAAGCGGACGAGAAGACCTTCGCCTGGATTGCCGCTATGCGTCCGGATGTCGATGTCAGCACACTTCGCGCGCGCGCGGTCCGTCCCGATGAAGGGGCCGACTACGCAGGTGGAACGCACACAATCGACCTCGCTTCGATCCGGCCCATGGTTGCCCATCCCGGCGATCCCGACAACGGCATCCCTTCCGACCCCACCAACGGCGCGGCCGTCGACGAGATCGGAGAAGTGAAGATCGACATCGCCTACGCCGGGTCCTGCACAGCCGGAAAAATCGACGACCTGATTTTCTATCACCAGGTGGCCAAGGAAGCGGTGGATTCCGGTCGCAAGGTTGCCCAGGGCGTGAAGTTCTTCATCCAGTTCGGATCGCAGGCTGTCGAAAAATTCGCTCGCGAGAACGGGCTGATCGACACATTCGAGCGCGCGGGCGCCGTGGTTCTCAACCCCGGATGCGGCGCATGCATCGGATGCGGTCCGGGCGTCTCCGACACCGGCGATGAGGTCACCGTCAGCGCCATCAATCGCAACTACAAGGGCCGCTCCGGCCCCGGTCAGCTCTGGCTGGCCTCGCCCCTGACCGTGGCTGCCTCGGCGTTTACGGGCCGCGTCACTGCATACACTCCCGGCATGTTCGCGAAGGAACCGCTGCTCGTTCCGGCCTGAGCGTTTTGACGCAGGCGAGATTCCAATCCGGGACGGATGCTGTCCGGGAAGAGGGGAGGATGCGTACATGATCGAATACCGCAAAGGCGGCAACGACGACCTCGATCTCGATGCGGTGATCGAGCTCTACACCGCGTCGACGCTGGGAATGCGACGTCCCGTTGATGACCGCCAGCGCATGAGCCAGATGATGCAACTCGGAAATCTCCTGATCACGGCGTGGGAGGGCGATCTGCTGGTCGGTATCTCCAGGTCGGTCACCGACTTCGCCTGGATGACCTACCTGGCCGATCTGGCGGTCCGCCAGTCCCATCAGCGTCGCGGCATCGGCAAGGAACTGATCCGCCGCACGCAACAGGCCGCTCCCCAGGCCATCCTCCTGCTTCTGGCCGCTCCCGCTGCGGTCGACTATTACGCGCACATCGGCTTTGAGCACATGCCGCAGGCCTGGGTTCTCCGCCCTGGTTCCTCGGTCACTTCCGATGAGGAGATCTCTGCTTGACCGACTTCCCTTCCACTCCGCGAACCACCGTCAGACGCCTCGCCAAGCGCGGGGTGTACTCACGCGACACCGTCTATGGAATCCTCGATGAGGCTCTGGTCTGTCACGTCGGCTTCGTCGTGGACGGCCACCCCATGGTCATCCCGACGATCCATACCCGAGTGGGCGACACGCTGTACTTCCATGGATCGGCGGCCAGCAGGATGCTGCGATCGCTGGAGAAGGGGATCGATGCCTGCGTCACCGTGACCATCCTCGATGGTCTGGTTCTGGCGCGATCGGCGTTTCATCACTCCATGAATTATCGATCGGCGGTGATCCTCGGCCGGGGAATGCCGGTCACCGATGGCCAGGAGAAACTGCGCGTGCTGGAGGCGCTGGTGGAGCATGTGGCTGCCGGCCGCTCCGCTGAGGCGCGCGCGCCAAACGATGCGGAATTGCGGGGCACCCTGGTGATTGCCATGCCGCTGACGGAGGCCTCGGCCAAGGTGCGCACCGGGCCGCCGGTCGATGACGAAGAGGACTACGCGCTTCCCATCTGGGCGGGGGTGCTGCCTCTGACGCTGACGCCGGGTGCGCCCGTCGCCGACGAGCGGGTTCTCGAAGGCGTGGAGGTGCCGGCGTCGGTCATCCAGTACGCGCGACCGATCGGTTCCTCGGCTCCGGGGGACGGACCAATCACCGGCGACTGACGACGGGTGAAGATCGGCCTTTACTGAAGCTGCGACCAGGGAGGGACGATCCCGTTCATGCGCGCATAGGCGATGGACTGGCCGAGGTGCTCGTGGAGGTGATTGAGGGCCATCATCAGAGCCCCTCGTTTGGTTGTGGCGTTGCCGAACATCCGGATGGGCTGATCCAACTCCCGGTCCGTGGTGGTCAGTGCGGCGCGCCGGAGGTGATCGAAGGATTTGCGAAGTTCCTCCAGGACCCGCGGCTTCGCGGTGATCTGTTCCAGTGTGCTCTCCTCTTCACGTGCGGAGCTCTTGGCGCCGACAAACGTGGCAAGAAGGTAGTTGCCGCCCACGATGTGCATGTAGACCTCGCTCACCGATCGAACACCGGGCGCGGGGCGCCAGCTGAAGCGGTCGGCAGGAACGACGGCCGCCAGAGCCATGATTCTCTTCTCCACGTCGGTCAGATCTACTAGGAACTCCGCCCGGAATCCGCTGCGAGGCGGGGGCGCTACGGGCGGGAGGATACGTGCCTGCGCCGTGGTCGAGCCGAGAATGATCAGGAAGACGACTGCGAGACGGCGCATGGGAACCCTCCGGAGGAACCAGTCGGGCAGGGTACCTTGCGGTGCGCGACCGCGGCAATGAGGGATGCGGTCGCGGCGAAACGCGAAGCCGCTCAGGCTCCGATCTGAGCGATGATCGAGCTGGCCTTGCTGCTCAGAATTGCCGCATCGGTCGGAGAGAGACGGCCCGACTGTACCAGCGCATTGACTTCATTGATGAAGGCGCCGAGTAGGTTGGCTGCTGCCTCGTCATTGCCGCGGATGATTGCCGAGCGGGCTTCGATGAGCTTCGTCAGGAGGGAAACGCGCTCTCCCTGGTTCAGGCCGGAGGCGAACGCAATGTCCCTGGTCTGAAAGAAGAGCGACTCGATCTGCTGGCGAATCAGAGTCGCGTCGGGCGAGGGCGTGGGTGGCGTGGCGAACGCGGGGACCGAGGGCATGAGCAGGACGAGGGCGAGCAGGATCGTGCTCACGCGCAGTGCGTTCGATTTCATTGAGAGTCTCCTGGTTTGCTGAAGCGAAGTCGCGAGAAAAACGCCAGACGTGAATGGGCACGCGCTGGTGTCGGGGGGCATCCTAACGTGCCGGCCATCCCTTCCGCAAGATCTGGGCACATATAACACTC
>JBDSGC010000118.1:0-5141 GCA_039919215.1 Thermoanaerobaculia bacterium
ATGGTCCATCCTTCTGGCCAGATGACGCAGGTCATCGAAGGGGATGGGGTCGACCTTGCCGTAACTCTTGCCGGACATCCAGAGTGTGGCCGTGACGATCCCGCCGGTCACCAGGAGCAGGAGCAGGATGGTGACCGGTCTCCGGATGACCACGCTGGTATGAGTCAAAGCGGCAGGCTCCGCACCTCAGACATTGACGAACTTCCGGAAGTCGACGTTGAGGATCAGGCCGATGGCCATGAAGAACATCATGGTGGCCGAGCCGCCATACGAGATCAGCGGAAGAGGAATGCCGGTCACAGGAAGCAGGCCGATCTGCATGGCCACGTTGATGACAATGTGAAAAATGAAAAACGAGATGAGGGTGAGGACTAGAAATGTTCCCCCCCGGTCGCGGGACGCCTTGGCCACAGCAAACGATTCGATGATCAGAAAGAGATAGAGGGTCAGCACCACGCTGACTCCGACGAATCCCCATTCCTCGCCCAGCACCGAGAAGATGAAGTCGGTGTGCCGGGCCGGCAGGTACTCCAGGTTGACCTGGGTTCCGTGAAGAAAACCCTTGCCGGTGATTCCGCCAGAACCGGTGGCGATCTTGGCCTGCATGACCTGATAGCCCGACCCCAGCGGATCTCGTGCGGGATCGATGAAGATGGCGATGCGCTCCCGTTGGAACGGCTTGAGGAAGTAGTGGTATCCCACAAACCCGCCGAGCGCCGCGCAGACAATCATGATCAGCCACCAACGCGGCTTGATGCCTCCGAAGAACATGGCCACACCCACCAGTGGAAAAAAACTGGCCGCGGAGCCCAGGGCCGGCTGGATGGCGATCAGAAAGACGGGAAAGCCGATCATGGCGGAGACGATCAGGAAGTTTTTCAAGTCCAGGTAGGCGCGGTCGTTGGAATCGAAATACTTCGCGATCAGCAACGCCGTAAAAATCTTCATGAACTCCGAAGGCTGGAACTGGAAGGCTCCCACGTGGATCCACGATCGCACGTGTCGGGTCAACCGGCCGTACAGCAGGACGTACACCAGCAGCACGATGCCGATCCCGTAGAGAAAGGGAGAGATCTCCATCAGCATGTGGTAGTCGACGATGATGAAGACGACCATGAGAACGATCCCGATCGACGTCCACATCACCTGCTTCTGGAACAGAGGGGAGTCATGGCCCACGTAGGTCGCGCTGTAGACGAGCATGCAACCGGTCGCCGCCAGGAGCAGGGCGGTGGTCAGCAGGTTGAGATCGAGCCTTGAAAGCGTGCGTTGAGCCGACATGCGCTTCGTCCAGCCAGAGAGTAACCGAGAAACGAAGGGGCTGACAGGAAGGTCACGGTCAGGCCCTGCTCAGCGCTGCGGCGGCTCCTGGTTGTAGAAAAACATCGCGGTCACGTGCTCGGTGGCGTTGGGGAAATCGGGCGGCAATGGGTTGAGCGGCGAGGAGAGCTGAATCGCTTTCTTTGCCGCGAAGTCGTAAGGAGGAGCGCCGGAACTGCTCAGGATCGTGACGTCGGTCAGGCGGCCATCGCGGTGGATGGTGAATCGGATCGTCACCACACCCTTCAGCCCGGTCTGGATGAGTTGGGGCATGTTGCCGTACCAGTTCACGCGGATCTTGCTGACCATCGACTCCGCGTATGGTCCCCAGTCGTACCACTGCGATTCAAAGGAGATGGGGCCGTCTTTGGCGTAACCCTTTTCCCCGCCGGCCGCGTTGCCCAGGTCCAGGTTCTGCTGCTCGCCGCCGAGCGAGGCCACCTTGCCGACTTCGCGGATGGCGTTGCGCCAGTTGATCGCTCCATTGGCCGGTCCCGCCGCCGGGGGGTGGTAGGCGAAGGTCGGGCTGGTCGGATCGGACCCTCGGTTGGTGGGTGGAGCCGAAGGCGAGGTGGCCGACGTTGATGGAGCGGACGCTGGCTGCGGGCGCGACGAGCTCTCCGTCGTGCCCTCTTCGGGCTGAGCCTCGTTCTTCGCGGCGTTCGACCTGGGCGTGAACAGACCGCCTTCGCCAGGCCGGCTGGTGGGTTTGTCTCCCGTCGGCTGGGGCGTTGCGGCCCGCCGGTTCGCGTCCGACCAGGGAGCCGTCAGCGGGGCTGAATCCACACTCGGTCCGGGAGCCTCTGTGAACTGTTTGGGATTCTGCCGGATCAGTTGAACCAGCCGGGCGTCATGAGAGGCAGCACTGTCGCTGGTGACCGGGTGGTAACTCAGTACCACGTAGGTGATCAGCAACGAATGCAGGATCACGGAGACGATGACCGCGAGGCTGACCCCGCCGCGCCGGGGCGCGTCGTCGAGGACTAAATCGATCTTTTCGTCTTGCAAGGATGCTCGCCCGACCGGAAATGATTCAGGAAGTCGTGCACGGACGCAGACCATTCGAGACGGTCTGCCGCGTGAGACGACGGTTTCGCCATGCGGCGCATCGCCGACGCCGACTTCCCGCCATCATCGAGAATCCTCGGTTCCAACCCTCAGGCTCCTTCACCTCGCGGCCCAACCTCGCGGATCACCCGGATTAACGCCCGCCGCCGCGATTTCTTCCACTTCACGGTGCTAGACTCGGCGCAGTGTCCGAGGTCGCATCCATCGAGCTTCCACCTCCACCTCCGCCGCCGCGTCCGCCTGGGCCCACCTTTGACTTCGTCCGCCCCTTAGCCTTTACGTTCGAAGACCCCGAATGGATACAGAAAGTCCTGCTGGGAGGGCTGTTCACTCTGGCCAGTTTTCTCCTGGTGGGGATTCCCTTCCTCTACGGCTATCTGGCCCGACTGACCCGAAACGTCATCGAGGGTCGTGAGCATCCGCTGCCCGACTGGGACAATCTGGGCGACTATTTTGTCGAGGGGCTGACGCTTCTGGCGGTAGGCCTGGTGTATGCCGTCCCGATCATTTTCCTGTTCGGCATGATGGTGTTTCCCAGCCTGATGATGGAGATGACCGACTCCGACGCGCTGAAGACTGCGGGCGGATTGATGACTGGTGGGATGTGGTGCGTGATGTTTCCCCTCGGCCTGGCGATGGGTGTGTGGATGCCGGCGGCGCTGCTGCATGCGGTGGTAGCCGGCCGCTTTTCCGCTGGTTTCGAATTCGCCCGGATCGCCGCGTTCATCCGGGCCAATGTGGGCAATTACATCCTTGCCTATGTGGTCTGGCTGATCGCGCGGTTCGTCGCTCCCTTCGGTCTGGCGCTCTGTTGCGTCGGCGTGGTCTTCACCATGTTCTGGTCTTTCGTCGTCGCCGCGTACGGGTTCGGGCAGGTCTACCGCCTCTCGCTTTCCCGGTGAAACGCGACACGTGGATCCTCGCCGCGGTGCTCGCCGCGATTGCCGCAGGGATCCTGAGCGCGTCGACCGCCTGCAGTTGGGTCATCGCCCATGGAGCTTCGATGAGATGGCGGCTGCTCTTCCGGATGTTCTGCCATGGCCTCCCCGAGCGGTGCCTGATCCTGTGGGGGATTCCCATGCCGATCTGCGCCCGCTGCACGGCGATCTACGGAGGGCTGGCGCTGGCCGCGGTGCTGTTCCGCCTGCTTCCGCTGGTTCGGGAACGCACCGCCCGCATCCTTCTCTATATGACTACGGCGCCGATGGCGTTGGATGGACTGACGCAGCTCGCACGATTGCGCGAAAGCACGAACGGCTTGCGTCTGGTCACTGGATTTGCGGCAGGAATCGCCTTCGGAATCTGGGCACTGACATCGGTGGAAAGTCATGACTTTGCTAAATCTTGACGGTATTGGGACCGTAGGTTACGCTTCGGTCACACGTGTCCTCCACGCCCGCAACCAAGTGAAATGGCCTTCCAGGGATCTCTCAAAGAACTGCCGCTGCCCGACATCATCCAACTGGTCAGCGTATCGGGCAAGACCGGCAAGTTCTCCCTCTCCCGCGATGCCGATCGCGGGTCGATCTACTTGAAGAACGGGCAGATGGTGCACGCCGCCATCGGAGACTTGATCGGCGAAGAGGCCATCTACGCGCTGGCGATCTGGAATTCGGGCGACTTCCAGTTCACTCCCGCGGAGGAGCCCGAGCGCCAGACCATCACCAAGTCGAACACCAACCTGCTGATGGAAGCGGCGCGTCGCCTCGACGAGTGGCGCGTCCTGTCGAAAAAAATCCCGTCTGTGGATCACGTGCCGGAGCTGCAGGCTCGCGACGGACGCCACGAGCAGATCACCTTAAATCCTCAGGAGTGGACGCTGATCACCCGCATCGATGGCCAGCGCTCCATCGCCGAAATCGGACGGGTTCTCAACATCGCCTCCTTCGACGTTGCCAAGATTCTCTACGGCATGGTGACGTCGGAACTGGTCAGCCTAAAAAAAAAGTCTGAGCGCAGGGCCGACGAGCAGAATGGCGAGCTAGTCGATCTGGCCGCCCGGATCCGCGCCGTCGCCGAAGAGTTCATCGGCGACTCGGCTCACAAGACCATCGAGAAACATTTCCTTCACGCGCTGGACGGGATCATGAGTGGCGACGGCCCGCGCGCCGTGGAAGCCATGGTGAACGAGTTCGAGAAAACGGCCTCGCTTCTGAGAGGGATCGCCGTCACCGAGCAGCTGCGCTCCAGGATCAGCGACCTCCGTCCGCCTCTCTGACGCCGGTCAGGCGCGTCTGTCAGGCGCGCTTCGAAGAACCTTGGAGGAAACCGGGGTCAGCGAGAGTCTTCACCTCACTCCCATCAGTCGCACCGCCTGCGAGGCGCCCCGGCATCAACTGGCGAACTCGCGTCGCACCGTAGACCCTTAACCACACTCCCCGCTGTGCTCCCTCTCCCCGCCGCAGCGGGGAGAGGGTCCGCGAAGCGGGGGTGAGGGGTCTCTCCTTCGAGTCATTGGAGCGCCCTCATTCGCCGACACTCGCGAGTGGGAGCTCTTGCCGGGCTGTGTCATCGGTGGGAGTTTTCAACCGTGCCGACACACGGACGACCGCCAGGAGTCTGCGCGGCAGAACTTCTTGAAGAGTGATCTTGGCGGAGCGTTGGGCAACCAGCGCCGGCGGTCGTGCCGGCCTAGAACGCCTGGCCGCTGGAGAAGGACACCAGCCAGCCGCTCCGTCCCAGCGGGTCGCGGTTCAGCGCGTAGGAGAGGTCGACGCGCAGCAGATTCTTCGGCGTTCGCGGAAGGCCTACCC
>JBDSGC010000119.1:0-15168 GCA_039919215.1 Thermoanaerobaculia bacterium
CCGATGGACACGATCTGGACGACGGGGCCGACGACCAGCGCGAGATAGAGCGTGAACGAGATCAGTCCGCCGATGGTCATCCTGCCGGCGATCACCTCGCGTCCGCCGATGACCAGCACCGACACGCCGACGACGCCGACCAGAAACGTGGTCAAGGCGCCGACGCCGGACACCACGCGCATGGTCTTCATCACCAGCCGAAGCAGGCCGTGCGCCCCCTTGGCGAACACACGCGCCTCATGCCGCTCCGCCCCGTACGCCTTCACCACGCGGATTCCGGAAAAGCCCTCGGTCAGCCGACCGGTCACCTCGGCGTTGATCTCGCCACGCTGCTTGAAAAGCGGCCGGACCGTGGTGAAGGCGTAGATGAGCACGCCGGCAAAGAGGAAAAAAGCGCCGAACACCATGAACGCCAACTTCGAGCTCAGATAAAAAAGGATTCCGGTAGCCACTCCCGCCGTGACGATCCCGCCCACCAGCTGCAGCAGTCCCGTACCTACGAGATTGCGCACTCCCTCCGCGTCGTTCATCACCCGCGACACCAGCACTCCCGTCTTGGTGGCATCGAAGTAGCCGACCGACAGCCGCTGGACGTGTTGCTGGATGCGCTTGCGAAGGTCAGCGATGGACCGCTGCGCGGCGACGCCGAGGATCTGGGCGAGGGCGTAGTCGGTCAGCCCGCCGATGGCGGCAGCCAATCCGGTCACCAGCGCCAGCTTCCACAACAGTTCGTGACGCCCTTTCCCGATGACGTCATCGATCAGGAACTTCGTCGTTCCCGGGAGGACGATGCTCATCATTCGATTGATGAGCAGCAGTGGCAACCCCAGCGCGAGCCGTCCTCGGGACCGCCAGATGAGGTCACCGGCATCTTTCAGAATCGCACGCCGGCGCACCGGGTCGAGGCGCGCACGTTTGGGCTTGGCCGTTTCCTCAGGCATCGCGGGATTGTATCGACAGAGAGTGAGTGGATCGAAACTTGCTACGGCCGAGACTGCATGAAGAACCTGATCAGCCTGCCGCACGTGCAGCGAACGGAGTGGATGCGATGACGTTGGTGAATTCTCTCTGCGCGGAGATCAGCATCTATCAGGGCGTTGGCGAGCCCACCGGCATCCAGGTGGAACGGAGCGCCATCCGAGGCAAAAAGGGCTTGTGCAAGAGCATGCGCGACCTGGCCATCAAGTCGCGAGTGCTCGGCGACGGCTACTACTACCTGCCCCTCGAGCTGTGGCCGAAGACCAAGGAACCGGTCGTGGTCCACAAGCACGACTGGACGGTGATCGGCTCGATCCCCCGGACCCCGCGCGCGCCGAAGAAGGGCTCGAAGCAGCTCACCACCTGACCTGGGTGGGGGCTTCCGACCCCCAGAGGCTGAAGAAATCTCCCAACGGTCTTCCTGTGCGAAGAAACAGCGCGATGAAGCGCTGTTGAGATCTCGATGACACATCCTCACGCGAGTTCCCTCTCCCCGCCGCAGCGGGGAGAGGGTCCGCGAAGCGGGGGTGAGGGGCTCTCCTGCACTCGTGCCACCCCGCACCCCTCATCCGGCCTACGGCCACCTTCTCCCCGCTGCGGCGGGGAGAAGGAACTCGATCGTGAGAGGCGGCGTGGGTGGCGGGCGGGAACGAGGATCTGCAATCCAAGGCGATTGAGTGACCGCAGGCTGAGGCGAAAATCTTGGCGGACGCTTTGCGAACCAACGCTGCCGGCCGTGCCGGCTTGTGGTACACGCCGTGCATTTTGTCGCCGTGAAATCAAGATTGGAGCCTGCCCGATGAAACGTTGGATCTCTGTACTCATTGCTCTTGCGGTCGCCGTCCCCATGTTCGCCCAGGAAGAGGCCGGCCCCGCGGCCGCCAAGGGTGCGCAGGTCGACACAACCGGAAAGGGCTATACCGCCGCGTATGTGATCGAAAGCAGCACCCGACAGGTCCTCTACGAAGAGAACGCCAACGTCCCTCTCCCGACCGCTTCCATGGCCAAGATGATGACGCTGCTCATCGCCATGGAAGAGATTCGCGACGGCCGCCTCAAATTAGACACGCCCGTCACGATTTCCGGTCGCGCCAGCAAAATGGGCGGTTCGCAGATCTATGCGAAAGACGGGCAGGTTTTCCCGCTGCAGACGCTGCTCGCCACCACGATGATTCAGTCTGCCAACGACACCGCCCAGGCCATCGCTGAGAAAATCGGCGGATCGTCGGAGAACTTCGCAGAACTCATGAACTCGCGAGCCAAGGCCCTCGGGCTGAAGGACACCACCTTCTACGATCCGCATGGTCTGCCCAACGTGAAGGATCCCAAGAGAATCAACACCATGAGCGCCCATGATCTCGCCATCCTGGGGCTCGAAGTCATGAAGTACCCGCTGATGCGCGAGTTCGCCAAGATGTCCACCATGCCGTTTACCAACGCCACCTTCACCTCCGGACTGACCAATCCCAACCATCTGGTCAATCCGAAGAAACAGGACTACTTCCCCGACGCCACCGGCTTGAAGACCGGCTACTCCGGCCCGGCCGGATATTGCATCACCGCCTCAGCCAAGCGCGGCGAGATGGAACTGGTCGCAGTGGTCATGGGAGCGCGGGCCAATCATGGGCCACTCAGCTCGTTCGGGATCGCCTCCAGGCTGTTCTCCAACGCCTTCGCCAACTACAACATGACGACCGTCCTCAAGAAGGGCGCGTCCGTCGGTACCGCGGCCGTCAGCGATGGAACCGAGAAGACCGTCGGCGCCGTTTCCTCGGCTGACGCCAAGGCTCTGGTCAAGCGCGGACAGGAAGGCAGCGTGAAGGTTGCGTTCGCCGCCTCGCCCCTCACCGCTCCCGTACGCGCCGGACAGCAGATCGGCACCATCGCCGTGCAGCAGGATGGGAAGACCATCAGCAAGGTCCCAGCGCTCGCAGCTGCTGCAGTCGCTCAGCAGCCCTTCTGGAAGAAATTCTGGCCGTTCTAAGTCGCGCCAAACGCCTTTTTTGACTCCCCGCGCCGGTCAGAGAAATCTGGCCGGCGCTTTTTCTTCCTCCGCAAACACCACCCTGCGGCCCTCGATGCGCCACGTGCCGCTCAGCTTCTGCAGGGCCTCCACGTAGGCCCGGTGTTCCTGCTCCAGGATCCGATCCGAAAGCGTTGCCACGGTGTCGTCGTCGTGAACCGGCACCTCACGCTGCACCACAACCGGTCCGCCGTCGAGGCTCTCATCGACCAAGTGGACGGTGCACCCGCTCACCTTGACGCCATACGCCAGCGCCTGTGCCTGCGCATCCACTCCGGGAAATGAGGGGAGAAGCGCGGGATGGATATTGAGGACGCGGTTGCGGTACCGCTCCACGAATGCCGGGGAGAGCAGGCGCATATATCCGGCAAGCACCAGGTAATCGGGGCAAACTTCCTCGAGGATTTTGGAGAGGTCGGCCTCATGCCCGGCACGGGTGCGGTAGTTCCGATGATCCAGCACCTCGGCGCGGAGGCCCAGCGATTCGGCCGTGGAGATCCCGGCGACATCTGGCCTGTTGGAGAACACCAGAATGATCTCGGCATTCAGTTCGCGCCGCTCGATCGCGTCGTGGATGGCCCGGAAATTCGATCCCCGGCCAGAGAGCAGAATGGCGAGACGCATCGGAGGCATTTGCGGCGCTCACTCGATCCAGGAGGCGAAGCCTGCGGGCGGGACGTCATAGACCACGGTTCCGCTCCCGGCCACGACGTTCCCGAGAAAGAAGAACTTCTGACCTGCCTGGGAAAGGTGACGGGTCACCAGGTCGACCTGCTCGACACCCACCATCAGCACCATGCCGATGCCCATGTTGAAGACGCGCAGCATCTCGTCGCGCTCGACATTTCCCTTTTCGAAGATGGCCCGGAAGATGGGGAGCACGGGCCACGATCCGAGCTTGATCCGCGCGTCCAGCGCAGGCGGAAGCACGCGCGGGACGTTGTCGGTCAGGCCGCCGCCTGTGATGTGAGCCATGGCATGAATGGCTCGCTGCTCCACCAGCGGCATCAGAGGCCCGAGGTACGAAAGATGCGGCGCCAGCAGTACTTCGCCGATCCTGCCCACTCCCGGAAGCACGGTCTGGTAGTCATGGCCGGCGCGATCGATCAGGACCTTGCGTGCCAGGGAGAAGCCATTGGTGTGCAGCCCCGCTGAGGGAAGACCGATCAGAACGTCTCCCTCGCGCACCGCTTTGGCGTCGATCAGTTTCGATTCGTCCACGACTCCGACGATGAAGCCGGCGATGTCGTAGTCGTCATCGCCGTAGAAGCCCGGCATCTCGGCAGTCTCTCCGCCGATGAGAGCGCAACCGTTCTCGGTGCAGGCCCGTCCCATCCCCCGCACCACGTCCGCCATGACCTTCGGCCGCAGCCGCCCGGTCGCGTAGTAGTCGAGGAAGAACAGCGGCCGCGCTCCCTGAACGAGGATGTCATTGACGCAGTGCGAGACCAGGTCGTAGCCGACGGTGTCGTGAATCTTCATCGCCTGGGCCACGCGGATCTTCGTTCCGACGCCGTCGGTCGACGAGACCAGCACCGGCTTTTCCATCCCGGAGAACGAGGCGCGAAAAAGTCCGCCGAAGGAGCCGATGTCGGACATCACGTCGGGGGTGAACGTCCGGCGGGCGATCTGACGGACCTCTTTGAGCGCCTCATCCTGGGCGTCGATGTCGACGCCCGCATCGCGATAACTGGTCCGATCGGTCACCGCGCGCGATTATAGTTCCAGCACCCATGGCGCAATTTCTTCTCATCACCACACTTCTCTCGATCGCCGGACTCCTCGGCACCATCGGCATCGGCTTCTTCGCTGGTCCGGGTCACACCGCCCAGCACATCCTGGTGGCACTGGGCACCGTCGTGATCGGCCTGTTCTCGCAGTCCATGACCATGTTCTTCTTCATCGGCACCGGCAAGGAGATCAAAGAGGCCTCCCATCAGAACGCGGTCGTCGTGGAGCGCACCAAGCAGTTCAAGAAGCAGGTCTTCCCCACCGCCATGTACGCGATGGGCGTCCTGATGGTGACCTTCATCATGGGTGGCGGGGTCGCCAGCGGGAAGACCCCGCGCTGGCTTCACCTCGGCATGGCCATCGCCTCGATCGCCATGTACGGACGGGCCTACTGGGTGCAGTTGCGCGCGATGATGGAGAACGCACAACTGATGGAGCAGTACCTGAAGGAAGAGTCGCCGAATCCTTCCCCGCCGTCGTCGTGATGCGCCACTCGTCATCCTGAGCCGCGCAGACGGCGAAGGATCTGCAACGACCCAACTGTCGCCAGCAACATCCTCGTGATTGCAGATCCTTCGCTTCCCGCCCGCCACCCACGCCGCTTCTAATGAACCGTGGTCCTCAGCGAGGGGAAAGCGAACTCACGACGGCGACGTTGCAGATCCTTCGGCGTCTCCGCGCCTCAGGATGACGAAATCGTTCATCACGCCGTCAACGACGCACCGCGCCGTTCCCCAGCTCAGGATGACGGTTGGATCAATTTCTTCACGCCCGATAGAGCGCGGCGCCCCAATGCAGGCCTGACCCCAGGGCGGTGAAGCAGATCAGCATGCCGGGTTTGATGGTCCCGTTCTCCAGCGATTCGTGGAAGAGGATCGGCAGCGTCCCGGCCGTGGTGTTGCCATAGCGCTCGATGTTGTGTGGCACCTTCTCCGACGGCAGACCCAGTTGTTTCCCCACCGCCTCGACGATGCGCAGGTTGGCCTGATGGATCAGCAGGACGTCGATGCTGTCGACTTCCACGGACGCCGCCGTGCACACTTCGCGCACCGACTCCGGCATCTTCGAGACTGCCTGCCGGAAAACCTCGCGCCCCTCCATGACCGGAACGGGATCGCCTGCCTCGACCTGATCGCAATCAACGTAGGGCCGGCGCCGGAAGCCGACTCCATTGACGTACAACGCCTCCAGCCCGTTGCCGGAGGTGAACAGTCGTGCCGCCAGCAGCCCTCGGCGATCGTCTTCCATCCCTTCCACCACCACCGCGCCCGCACCGTCCCCGAAAAGCACGATCCGATCGCGGTAGCGCGTGTTGATGGCGTTCTCTTCCGGCGTGACGTCGCGATCCTCCAGGCCGATGGTTGTGTCCCAACCGTTTTTCCACGGCATGAACGGCGTGTGCACGTCGCCGCCGATCAGAAGGATCCTTCGGTACTTGCCGCTCTTGATGAGGGAGTCAGCGAGATCGAGGCCGTACAGGAAGCCGGAGCATTGCTGCCGGATGTCGAACGTGGGAATCGACTCGGGGAGCCCCAGAGCGGCTTGAACCAGCGGTCCATTTCCGGGAAAGAAGAAGTCGGGAGTCATCGTAGCGAAGATGACGGCGTCGATGTCAGTCGGCCCTCGACCGGCCGCCTGCAGCGCTCCGCGGGCGGCAGTGATCCCGAGCTCCGAGGAACCCTGCCCCGGATCGGCATAGCGGCGCTCGGAGATCCCGCTGCGGGAACGGATCCACTCGTCGGTGGTGTCCATGATGCGAGCGAGCTTGTCGTTGCCGACGACATTCTTGGGGACGCCGATCCCGCTGCCGGTGATCACGCTTTTCATGGAAGAGAGAAGAATACCGCCGTTCCGGCATCCGGCGTCACGACGGGCAAGCACGAACCCAGTGAATCAGACGTCGTGCCGTGGGGCCAGCACGCTCAGGTCCTCCGCGGTGAAGCGATATTTCCTCCCGCAGAACTGGCAGACCACTTCCGAGCCGCCCTGATCGATCATCTCCTGCAGTTCCTCGACGGAGAACAGGGCCAGCGGCGCGAGCGCCCGCTCCGCAGTGCAGGGGCATGAGTAGCTGAGCGGAACGTTGAAGCTCTCATCGATCTGCTTGTAGTCGCAGCCGTGAAGTACGGTGGCCACGACGTCCTCGATCGACATCTTGTCGATCAATGTGCTGAGCGGAGGGGCTTCCTTCACCCGCTGCTCGACTCGGGCGATGGAACTCTCGGTGGCGTGGGGAAAGGCCTGAATGATCATGCCACCCGCAGCAGCCACTCCTTCGCGACGATTGAGGACGCCGAGGAGCACGGCGGAGGAGATCTGTTCCGAGGTGGCCAGATAGTGCGTGAGCTCTTCCGCCACGCCGCCGCCTTTGAGCAGCAATTGCGAGGTGTAGGGTTTGCCGGCCGGCGGAGTCCCGCGCATGACCGTCAGCATTCCCTCGCCGATGGCGTGGCCAACGTCGAGAGCGGGGTCCATCGGCGCGGGATCGGCGACATATCCACGGGCTGCCCCAGCGACATTGCCCTCGGCGATCATCACTCCGAGCGGCCCGTCGCCATGGAAGCGCAGAGTGACCGCTTGATTGCGCAGGTTCTTTTCCAGCAGGCGGGCCAGCAGGAGAGCGCCGGTCAGCGCCCGGCCCAGCGCGTCGGTGGCCACGGGAGCCAGGTCGAGGAGCTCGCGAGCTCTCTCGACCGTCTGGGTGGTCTGGGCCGCGAGCACGCGGAAATTGCCGCCCTCCGCCATCCCCTGGATCAACCGGTCAGGACGTTTCATCGCACCGGGAAACCGCACGATTCCGGTATTTGTTTCGAGAGGCTCGCCCCGTGCTACCTTCGTCACCAGGGAGAGTGATGATGAAACGAATTCTGATGACCGGTCTGGCAATCACCTTCGCGCTGGTTTCCACGTCCTGCGTGAAGAAAGAGTCGAATGGCTCCTATCAGGTCATCGAGCCCTCTCCGGCGACGAAAGATGCCGCACGCCGTGCGGGAGAACAAGCGAAAGAATCTGGCGAACAGCTGAAAGAGACCGCCAAAAAAATTAACGACTCCGAGGCGATGCAGCAGATCAAGGCCGGCGCGAAGGAAGCAGGACGGGGACTCAAGGAGCAGGCGGGCGTGGTGGCCGAGAAGGCTGGGGAGAAACTGCAGGAGGTCGGAAGAAACGCACAACGCGATGCCGCCGCCAGTAGCTCCAGCGATACCAGTACCACCTTCGGCAACACCACCACCAGCAGTACAACCACCACCGTCATCACCCGGACCACCACCACCCGGCACCGTTGATGTCGCTTTGGTAGAGTGCAATCCGTCCCGGCGTCGTGGACACACCGGGCACACAATCTCAATCAAGAAAACAGGAGGGTCTTCCATGGCAGTCACGTCAGGAAGAACATCCGTCGCGAATCACACCTCCACACTGAAGGTGGGCGATCCAGCGCCCGACTTCGAGCTTCAGGGGCACCGCGGCGACGAGAAATTCAAACTCAGCGATTCGCGCGGAAAAAAGAATGTCGTTCTGGTCTTCTATCCGATGGACTGGACCGCTGTTTGAGCGGTTCAGATGCCGGGATATGAGGCCGAAATGCCGACTTTGAACGGTATGATGCCCAGGTCGTGGGCATATCGGTAGACAGCAATCCCTCTCACGTAGCATTCGCCAAATCCCTCGGAGGCATCACCCGGTATCCCCTTCTCGCTGATTTCCATCCCAAGGGCGCCGTATCCAAAAAGTACGGCGTCTGGAAAGAAGACAGGGGGATCTGCGAGCGTGCCATCGTCGTCGTCGACAAGAAGGGCGTCGTCCAGTACATCGACGTTCATGTCATTGGCGAAGTCCCCGAAAACGCACAGGTCGTCGAAGCCCTGCGCGATCTGCAGTAACTCCTCATCATTCTCAGTCTGGCGGGCCGTCCACGGGCAAGTCTCTTTTTTCCCGGCGCCGCTGCCCGGTCACCGCCGCCGCGCGTAGCCTGACCTCGGAGATCCTTCATGCTCACCCTTGCACGCAAGTGCGTGCCTTTCACCCCCTTCGACAAAGACCTGGCAACCGCGACGGTGGCCCTGGTGACCGCCACAGGTGTGTTCGCGCAGGACCAGGAGCCCTTCTCCACCGAGGACCCCGGTGATGTCACCTATCGCGTGATCGATGGAACCAGCGAGGCGAGCAGCTTGCGCATCGCCCATCAACACTACGACCATACGGAGGCGGACAGCGATCCGAACATCGTGTTCCCGATCGATACGCTCCGGGAGCTCGTTGCGGAAGGATTCATCGCCGGTTTGAACGACAAGCATTACAGCTATGGCTTCACCACTCGCCTCCGCGAACTCTACGAAACGACCTTCCCGGAGATTGCCGACAGGATCGACCGCTCGCGTACCCGGCTGGTGCTGCTGACCGCAGGTTGCCCGGAGACCTGCCACCGCTCCATCGGCAATCTGGCGCGGGAGATCGAAGCGCGAGGAATCCCCACCCTCATCCTCTCAGCCTCTCCCGCCGCGACCGAGTCTGTGCGCCCGCCGCGGGCCATGACCTTCGACGGATCGGAGATCGGCAGAATCGTCGGGCGGGCCGGCGATCGCCAGCAGCACAAGCGCGTGGTCCGTGCCGCGCTGGAAATGTTCACGCAGGACACCCCGCCGGGAAGAGTGGTAACGAAGACTCTGTAGAAAACCAGAAAGCAGAAACCAGAAAGAAGCACGTCAGCAACACTCTCTCCTTCTAGTTCTGCTTTCTGGTTTTGAGTTTCTGTCCCCCTCACGCTCCTCTTGTTCTATTCTTCCCGGCGATGGAAGCAAGAGTGAACACGGTTGATGACCAGCAGCCCTGGACGGCACAGGATGCGTCCGACCTGTACATGATCGAGCGCTGGGGCAACGGGTACTTTGGTGTCAATCCGAACGGCGACCTCACCGTCTCTCCATTGCAGGAAGCGGGAACGGCCATCCCCATCATCGACGCGCTGCGAGAAGGGCAGGCTCTCAATCTCGCCGCTCCGTTGCTGATCCGCTTCCAGGATCTGCTGCGCCACCGCGTGGAAATGCTCAACCACTCCTTCCAGCGCGCCATCGCCGACCACTCGTATCGCGGAGTCTACCGGGGCGTCTTCCCCATCAAGGTGAATCAGCTGCGCGAAGTGGTGGAAGAGATTCTCGACGCTGGTCGCCCTTTCAATTACGGTTTGGAAGTCGGATCGAAACCGGAAATCTATGCTGGCCTGGCCGTACACAACGATCCCGATTCTCTGATCGTCTGCAACGGGTACAAAGACAACGGATACCTGCGCATGGCCATGCTGGGGCGGAAGCTCGGCAAGAAAGTCATCGTGATCGCGGAGAAGCTTTCGGAGCTGCGGGCCATCACAAAAATCGCCGCGGAGATGAACGTGGAGCCCTGGATCGGGATTCGGGTCCGTCTGCTCTCCAAGGGATCCGGCAAATGGGCCACTTCCGGCGGCGAGCATGCAAAATTCGGTCTGTCCACTTCCGAGATTCTGGAAGCGATCGAGATCCTCCGCGAAGCGAACATGGAGTCGGCATTCAAGCTCCTTCACTTCCACATCGGCTCCCAGATCCCCGACATCCTGACCATCAAACGCGCCGTGCGCGAAGCGGCCATGTACTACGCCAAGCTCCACAAGCTCGGCCATCCGCTGGAGTATCTCGACGTCGGCGGGGGACTGGCCATCGACTACGACGGCTCGCGCTCCACCTTTCACTCCTCCATGAATTACACGGTGGAGGAGTACGCCTCGGACATCGTGTACAACATCATGGATGTTTGCGACGACGAGAAAGTACCGCATCCGAACATCGTGTCGGAGTCGGGCCGGGCCATCGTGGCGCACCATTCCGTGCTGGTGGTCCAGGCCTTCGGCGCAATCGAGAAGACGCCTCTGGAGCCGCTCACCGTTCGCTCCGCCGATCACAAGCTGACGCGCGAGATCATCGAGATCGACGAGCGTCTGAGCCAGGACAACCTCAACGAATCGTGGCACGACCTCCAGCAGATCAAGGAGCAGTCGCAACGCATGTTCGAGGTCGGGCTGCTCAACCTCGACGTGAAAGCGCGTGTGGAAATGCTCTTCTGGCAGATCGCCGAACGGATGGAGCAGATCGTCCGGGTCATGGATCCCGAAGATGTCCCGGAGGACCTGCGGACCCTGAAGATCGAGCTGGCCGATCAGCACATCTGCAACTTCTCCGTCTTCCAGTCATTGCTCGATCACTGGGCTCTGGGACAACTCTTCCCCATCGTTCCCATCCACCGGCTGAATGAACGCCCTCAACTCGAATCCACGCTGGTCGACATCACCTGCGACTCCGACGGCAAGGTCTCCAAATACATCGACCTCAACGACGTCCGCGAGACTCTTCCCCTCCACGAGATTCGCGAGAACGAGCCCTACTACCTCGGCATCTTCCTCACCGGTGCGTACCAGGACATCATGGGGGACATCCACAATCTCTTCGGACGGGTCAATGAGGTTCACGTCTTCCTCGATCCCGACGAGGAATCCGGCTTCTACATCGAAGAGGAGATCGCCGGGCAGTCCATCGGCGAGGTTCTGGCCATGACGCAGTACGACTGGCGCGACCTGGAGAAGCGGATGAAGGCGCAGATCGATGCGGCCATCAAGCAGGACCGCCTCAAGCCGACCGAGGGGATGCGTCTGCTGCAGGAATTCGAGCGAGGTTTGAAGGAACAGACCTACCTCAGCATCGACTGAACTGCTGGGTCCGTTTCGGAATGACAGCGCCTCACGGATCGTTATTGGAACAGCAATCCAATCTCGTTTCGCCAACGCAACTCTGAGGAGATATCGATGCGTAAGTCGCTCATGCTGTGCCTGCTTGCGCTCCTGACCGTCGCGGGCAACGCGTTCGCCGTCGGCGAAGGACGGATTCAGGGGAAGGTCACCGATGCCGCCACGAAAGCTCCGGTGGCCAACGTCGTGATCCAGGTCGTGTCCACCGGAAGCCGCTCCTTCAAAGCCGATTACAAGGGTGAGAAGGATGGGTCCTACCGATTCCTGATCCTTGACGCCACGCTGCCGTACAAGTTCACCTACTCTGCGCCGGGATACCAGCCCTTTACGGTCCCCATCAAACTGAAGCTCGGCGATGCCACCATCCAGGACGTCAAGCTGGTACCGGCAAGCGCCGCCGCAGCGGCCACACCCGGTGCCGCTGCTCCAGCCAAGGCGGACCCCGCCGTGGTCGCTTACAACGAGGGCGCGGCGCTGGCCAACGAAGGCAAGAACGCCGAAGCCATCGCCAAGATGGAACTGGCGATCGCCGCGAAGCCGGAGTTCATTGCCGGTCTGGAAGGCGTGGCCAAGCTCTACCTGCGCACCAAGCAGTATGCCAAAGCGATCGAGCGTGCGAATAGCGCGCTGGCGATTTCGGCCGACGAGATGGACATGTATGCCGTCCTCGCAGACGCCTACGCTGCCTCCGGCGACAAGGTGAAAGCCGCCGAAGCGCGCAAGAAGCTTCCGGCGGACCCGACCTCGCTGTTCAATGACGCCGCTCGTCTGATCAACTCCGGCAAGGACAAAGAGGCGGAGGTGCTTCTGAAGCAGGCCATCGTCGCCAACGACAAAATGGCCCCCGCCTACTACGAGCTGGGAATGATCTACGTCCGTGGTCAGAAAAACGCAGACGCCAAAGCGAATCTGCAGAAGTATCTGGAGCTCGACCCGAGCGGCAAAGACGCCGCCACGGCCAAAGAAATGCTGAAGTACGTAAAGTAACGCAACCGATCCAGCCATCTGGCATAAGCTGACGGGGAGCCTTGCGCTCCCCGTTTTCTTTTTCTGGAGGACTCCATGCGACGACTGATCATCCCCGCCGTTCTCCTGCTGGTTTCGTGTTCGCTGCAGACCGCGGGAAAGTCGAACCTCCCGGAGCCGACCATCGAGCTCAATCAGTTGTCGCGCATCGCCGACCCCAATCGCAACACGACCGGACCGCTCAGCGTGCAGTTCCAGGTCACGGTGACCAACAACGCCGCGCAGGCCATCGAGCTGCGAAGAGTCGATTTGCAGTCGGTCGGCTTCGGTTCCTACAATCTTTCTGCCAGTCACCCCTTCTCGCTGTCGATCGCACCGGGAGCGACGGAATCGGCCAGCTTCTGGGCATCCGGATCCATCGACACTTCATCGCTCAACGGCGCGAACGGCCCGGTGACCCTGCGCGCCGCACTTCAATTTGAATCAGCGGCCGGCGGCTTCCAGTCCACGGTCATCCGATCGGTCAACCGCCAGGGATCAGGAGACTGACATGTTTTTCCGCACCTCTTTTCTCGTCGCTCTTCTGTTCGCGGGATGCGCAAGCGGTCCGGCGGGTGCGGTGGCCCAGCTGCCACGACCGAAAGTTCAGATCCTCTCCAGAACCAATCTCGTGGAGAGCTCGCCGAGCATGGCATCCGGCGTCGCCGTTCACTACGAAATCCGCATCACCAACCAGGCGGAGATCCCCATCACGCTCAAGCGCATCGATCTCGACGCCATGGCCGGCGGAGGGTTTCAGGTGCAGGCAAAGACCCGCGTCTTCGACGTGACCATCGCCCCCGCCGAGACCCGCTCCGTCGATTTCGACACCACCGCCTACATCAACGACCCGCTCGGCGCCGACGCGCGCCAGCCCGTGGCCATCCGCGCCACCACCCTCTTCACCACCGCCCAGGGAAAGCTGCAGAGCATCACCCAGCAGCGTGTGAGCATGGTTCCCGAGGATTAGGGGCGGAGCGGCGTACGGGGAGGCGGGTGTGGAGCGGCCGTCCCGGCCGCCCTCGATGTCCCTTCGCGCCTCCGGCCCTGCCCTACCTTCGCTCCGCCATCGCCCGATGCTGCGCGCCACAACTGCACGAGGTGGGATCGGCGAGGTCGGGTTCGTAGGCCAGGTTCGGGGAGAGCCAGCGCTCCACCAGCGGCAGTGACATGTCCTTGCGCTGGTGGTAATCGTCGACCTGGTCTTTGCCGATCTTGCCTAGGCTGAAGTAACGCGCCTGGGGGTGGCCGAAGTAAAAGCCGCTCACCGACGCGGCTGGCGTCATGGCGAACGTTTCCGTCAGGTGCATCCCCGCATCTTCCGCTTGCAGCAGCGAAAAGAGAGTCGCTTTCTCGCTGTGATCGGGGCAGGCGGGATAGCCGGGCGCGGGGCGGATTCCACGATATTTCTCGGCGATGAGGTCATCCGCGCCGAGGTGCTCGTCGGGCGCGTACCAGCTGGCGCGCACCTCTTTGTGCAGCATCTCGGCAAGCGCTTCCGCCAGGCGATCGGCCAGAGCCTTGGTCATGATGGCGTTGTAGTCGTCGTGTTCCCGTTCGAAGCGAGCCACCATCTCATCGACACCGATGCCCGCGGTGACGGCGAAGGCGCCGAAGTAATCGACGACCCCTCCGTCCTTCGGGGCGATGAAGTCCGAAAGCGCCAGATTCTGTTTCGACGCGGTCTCCTGCTGCTGGCGCAGCGTGTGGATGCGATTGATCACCTCGCGGCGCGACTGGTCGGCATACAGCTCGATGTCGTCACCCACCGCGTTGGCCGGCCAGAGCGCGTACACCGCGCGCGCCTTGAGCAGCCGCTGATCGATGATCTGCTGGAGCAGGGCACGGGCATCGTCATAGAGTTCTTTGGCTCGCGGTTCGTCCTCGATGATCTGCGGGTAGCGTCCTCGCATCTCCCATGTTGCGAAGAATGGATTCCAATCGATGAAGGGTTCAATCTGCTGGAGCGGGATGTCTTCCAGAAAGTGCCGGCCCAGAACTTTCGGGCGCGATGGCGCGAAGGTCAGCGACAGCCTCCTGCGACGGGCTTCCTCCAGCGACAGCATGGTCCGGTCGGTCTGCCGCGACTCCTGCTGTTCACGCAATTTTTCGAATTCGGCGCGGGTATCGCGCACCAGGTCGTCGTGCTTCTCGCCCAGCAGCGCACTGACCACGCCGACCGCACGCGACGCATCGAGGACGTGCACGGTGGGCGACGAGTAGCGTGGAGCGATGCGCACCGCGGTGTGCAGCTTGGACGTGGTGGCGCCGCCGATCAGCAGCGGGATGCTGATGCCGCGCCGTTCCATCTCCCGGGCCACGTGCACCATCTCGTCGAGCGAGGGAGTGATCAGCCCGGAGAGCCCGATGATGTCGACGCCCTGCTGGACGGCGGCATCGAGAATCTTGTCCGCCGCCACCATGACCCCGAGATCAATCACCTCGTAGTTGTTGCAGCCGAGAACCACACCGACGATGTTCTTGCCGATGTCGTGGACGTCGCCCTTCACCGTAGCCATGAGGATCTTGCCTCGCGCGGAGAGATCGCCAGACTTCGCTTTCTCCGCTTCCATGAAAGGCAGCAGATACGCGACCGCCTTCTTCATGACCCGCGCGCTCTTGACCACCTGGGGAAGGAACATCTTCCCGGCGCCGAAGA
>JBDSGC010000120.1:0-5055 GCA_039919215.1 Thermoanaerobaculia bacterium
AAGTCGGAGTGTGGCTGGGAAGTGCTGCGCTGGGCGTACGAGCGGGCCCGCAAGCACTTCCTGGCCAAGAAGCCCGACGTGATCCTCGTGCATTCGCCGCACTGGCAGACGTTGATCGGCCATCACTTCCTCGGCGTTCCAGAGTTCCACGGGCTGTCGGTCGATCCGATCTTCCCGAACCTCTTCCGCTATCAATACGACATCAAGGTCGACGTCGAGCTGGCCGAGTTGATCGCCGAGGAAGGGCGGAGCGACGGGCTGATGACGAAGATGATGCGGAACCCGAACTTCCGGGTCGACTACGGCACCATCGTCTCCTGCCACATGATGAATCCGGAGTGGGACATCCCCATCGTGGGCATCTCCTCGAACAACTCGCCGTATTACTTCTCCAACGAGATGGGACAGGCGGAGATGGTGAAGCTGGGGCAGGCCACCAAACGCGCCATCGAGCGCAGCGGCCGCACCGCGTTGCTCCTCGCCTCCAACACGTTGTCCCATCGACACTTCACGGCGGAGCCGGACATTCCGGAAGACATGTCGCGCGAGCACGTCTACGAACACAGCGGCTATCTGTGGGACATGAAGGTCATCGATCTGATGCGGCGCGGACGCACCCGCGAGTTGATCGCGGTGCTGCCGGAGTTCATGGACATGGCGGTGAGCGAGGTGAAGGCCGGCTCGCTGGCCTGGATGCTCTCTGCGCTCGACTTTCCCGACTACGCCGCCGAGGTCTATGGATACGGAACGGTGATCGGGACGGGCAACGCGGTGGTCGGCTGGGATCCGGAATTGAAGGCCGCGGCCACCACGCAGGGAGCGGCATGATCGCGTTGGTCGCCCTCTGGCTGGCCACGGCCTTCCCCTCGCAAAGCAAGACCACCTGGATGCGCCCCCAGTCGTTTCAGCTGACCATCGGCATGAAGCGCGCCGAGACGATGAAGGTTCTGCAGGCGAAGGGCTGGAAGCCGAAGAAAGGCGACAAGCCGGGCGAGCTGGTGCTCGACTACGCCGACGACAAGACGCTGACCATGGTCTTCGGCGGCGACCGCCTGGAGTCGATCCGCTTCGAGCTCTTCACCATCCTGCACGACGCCCACGGCGCCTTCGACGAAGAGAAAACCTACCTGCGCGCCGCCCTCGGACCGCCGAAGAAGCTGAAGTCTCCCTCCGTCCTTCTCTATGACAACAAGCTCCCGAACATCATGGTCGTCCTCACCGCCGATCCGAAATCGGAGCAGGGCCAGAAGGGCGTGGGGATGCTGGTGGTGCGCTACTTTGATCCGGTGGTGAAGCGATAGTTGGGGCTGAATGATCGCCAGGCGCAGAGCTGCTAAATGTCCCCAACCGTCATCCTGAGTGGCGTGGGTGGCGGGCGGGAAGCGAAGGATCTGCAATCACGAGGATGCTGGTCGACAGCTGCGTCGTTGCAGATCCTTAGCGATCGAGTTCCTTCTCCCCGCCGCAGCGGGGAGAAGGTGGCCGAAGGCCGGATGAGGGGTCGCTCATGGGTGCAGAGACCCCTCACCCCCGCTTCGCGGACCCTCTCCCCGCTGCGGCGGGGAGAGGGAACTCGCGTGTGGATGTGCCATCGAGATCTCAACAGTGAGCTTGCTCGTCGCGCGGCGGCACCGCGAGCATCTCGAAATGTGCCGGCTACTGCGTTCCGACCGCGAGCGCCGCACCCGCCGCCGCTTTCTTCTCGGACTCGTACCGCTGCGAGAGCCCTTCGTAGATGAAGATGCCCTCGCCGAGGGTGCCTACGTAGAGGCGGTCTTTGCGGAAGGGATCGAGGGCGATGGAGGTGACTTCGGCGGTGCGGGAGGGGAGCGGGAACGAGCGCCATCCAGTCGCGTTGGGCTCGGCGACTAGAACTTCGTGCTGTTGCCGCGAGGTCAGGAAGACGAATTGGTCGGTGCTGCGCGACCCGCCGAACACCGCGGAGAACTGCGCGTCAGGCGCTTCCCGTTCCTGCCAGTGCCGCTCGGGGGAGATCGTGCCGGCCTTGACGCCTTGAACGCCGGCGACCATCACAACCTGCGCTGCGCCCTCGCCGCGGACTGCGATGGTGCGGCCTTTGGTCGGCGCTCCGACCAGGGGAGTCCACTGCGCGCCGTCGAATACGGTCACGCCGCCTGTGGTCAACGCGAACAGCGAGCGCTTGTCGCCGAGGGATCCGAACGCGATGTCCACCGCGCGGACGTCGGCGCCGGCCAGGCGGTACCAGTTACGACCGGAGTCGCGGCTGGTGAACACTCCCTCGGAGGTGGCGGCGAAGTAGCGGAGCTTGTTCAGGCGGAGAACCTTGTCGACGCGGATGGGGAAGTTGCTGGGCGCTGCCTGTTTCCACTGCGTCCCATCGGTGCTCCAGAAGAACCCGCGCTCCGTTCCGGCCAGCAACCGGATTTCGGGATCCTCGGTCACCAGCAGCGACAGCACCGGCGCCAGCTCGTTGGCCGGAAGTTTCTTCCAGCTCGTTCCAGAGTCTTCCGATGCGTAGATTCCGTTCGATGCGCCTCCGAAGGCCACGGAGGCCAGGACGAGTTTCGGCGTGAGTGGATCGGCCGCGATGCTGGTGATGGTCAGGTTGCGCAGTCCGTCGCAGGAGCGCCGGAAGCTTTTGGCGTTGTTGTCGGAGACGTAGACGCCGTCTCCTTCCACGCCGAGGATCACGCGGTTCGGGCGCTGCGGATGGAGGGCGATGGTGTTCACCACCAGCGACTCGTCGGAGATCAGGTACCAGCTCTTTCCACCGTCCTGGGTGTGGTACAGACCGGCGACCGATCCGGCGTAGAGCGAATCCTTGTCGCAGGGATCCAGCTCGATGTCGTGGATGCGGCGGTTGTTGAATCCTTCTTTGAAACGGGTCCAGTTGTCGCCGCGGTCGGGCGTGCTGTAGACCCAGCCACAGGTGGAGACCCAGACGTTGTCCGGGTTGTCGCGGTTGATGGTGATCGAGAACATGTCGGTGTCCAGCACCATGCCGGTATTGATCAGCTTCCAGTTCCTGCCGCCGTCTTCGGTGCGGATTCCCTGGCGCCAGGTGCCGACGTAGATGCGATCGCGCGAACGAGGATCGATGGCCAGCGACTCGACATTGACCTGGTCGGAGATCTGCGTCCAGGTCTGGCCGGTGTCGACACTGCGGTAGACGCCGGTGAGCCCGCCGACGACGACAAAGCTGGAGTCGTGAGGGTCGAGGGCGATGGCGCGAACGGAGAATTCTTCGAGGCCGGCATCGCGCCGGCTCCAGGTGGCCCCCTGGTCGTCGGAGACGGCGACCACTCCGCCGCCCCAGAGGCCCCAGCATGCTGCCCACAGGCGGCCGTCCCGGTCGATCACCAGGTTGTCGACGATGTAACCGGGGAAGGGCACGCCGAATCGGGGATTGCGCCAGCTTTTCGCGGCGTCGGTGGAGACGTAGACCTCCCCGCCGCTGGTGCCGAGGTAAAGGGTGTCGGGGTGGGAGGGATCGATGGCCAGCGCGCGCACGTCGGCGCCATACAGATTGGCGCGATGCCACTGCGCGGAGAGAGGAATCGCGAACGCGAAAAAGATGAGCCCGATGAGGAGTTTACGCATGCCCGCCCGACCTTGGGATTTTGAACGACCGATGAATCTGGAAGCAAGTTAGCCGCCACTCGAATCTGGAAAACTGGTAACTGCGCGATCAGCCCGGATCGCAGGCATTTCCGACTTCGGCGCGCCCGGCAAGGCCCACAACCGCACAACCCGGTAAACTCCTTCCATGGACCTCCGCACCTGCGTCTTCCCCTGTGCCGGCTTCGGCACCCGCTTCTTTCCCGCGACCAAAGTGATCCCCAAAGAGATGCTGCCCCTCGTCGACAAGCCCATCCTCCAGTACGGAATCGAGGAAGCGGTGGAATCGGGGATGGACAAGCTGATCGTGGTGATGTCGAAAGGCAAGGACGCCATCCTCGACCATTTCGACCGTACCTCGGAGTTGGAGCGGTCTCTGCGCGATCGCCAGAAATTCGATCTTCTCTCGGAGGTCGATGCCGTCAGCAGCATGGTCGACATCATCTCGGTACGGCAGAAAGAGGCGCTGGGACTGGGTCATGCGGTGCTGCAGGCGCGCGACGCCGTGGGCAACGAGCCGTTCGCCGTCCTGCTGCCGGACGACGTGATCCTCTCGGAGGAGCCCTGCCTTTCTCAGATGCGGCGCCTGTTCGAGGAGACCGGGCGTCCGGTGATCGCGCTGATGGAAGTCGGAGCTCACGAGACCTCGCGCTACGGCATCGTCGCCGGGAAGCTGGAAGGCAACCGCCGGTTCCGCATCACCGACATGGTGGAGAAGCCGAAGATCAAGCCTCCCTCGCGCTACGCAATCATCGGACGCTACATCCTCCCGCCCGAGATTTTCTCGCTGCTGGAGAAGACCGAACGCGGCGCCGGCGGAGAGATCCAGCTGACCGATGCGCTGCGCGAGCTCGTCCGCTCCGGCGACTTCTACGGATACGTGTTCGACGGGCAGCGGTACGACGCCGGCGAGAAGCTTGGATACCTGAAGGCAACGGTCGATTACGCGCTGCGGCATCCGACGCTGGGCGCAGAGTTCCGGGACCACCTCGAGACCTTGTCGCCGCCGGCGAAGAAGCGGCGTCCTGCGTCAAAAAAGAAGCCGCGTCCGCGCACGGCTGGGAAGCGGTAGATGGATGAGAAACAGCGGGAGGTCATCGACCTCACCGGCGAGCTACGCGACCTGGTGGGCGAGTGTGAGCTCACCGGCCGGCGCACCACCTTCTCCCGAAACGGCCGCCCGGTCGCGGTGATCATTTCCCAGGACGAGTACGCCGCACTGCGCGAGACCATCGACATCGCGAACGACGCCGGGCTGCGCGAAGCCATCGCCATCAGCGAAGAGCAGACCGCGCGGAATGCGCTGATGCTGGTCGAGGATCTGTTCGAGATCGAGTAGTCGGCACGACCGACAGCGTTGCCTCGCAGGGCGTCCGTTCGGAGACGGGTTCGTGCGCGCGAAGGCGCGCTTCACAGACCAGCCCCCGGCTCTGCCGGGGGAAACGCGATGGTGTT
>JBDSGC010000121.1:0-5535 GCA_039919215.1 Thermoanaerobaculia bacterium
CATCCAGAGGAACGCCGTACAACTTGCGGAACTCGGAGGAAAAATAGCGCTCGCTCCCCGGACTGCGGTCGAACCAGGCGATCAGTTTCTCCGGGCCGTGCTTCATGGCCAGATAATTGACGAAGCGGAGGCCGTACAGATACGAGTTCTGACCGATCTGGAAGTCGACGGTGGTCCCTTCCGACTCCAGGCCCACGACGTCATAGAAGTAGGCGTGATCGCGCACCATGGTGCGAAACACCATCTCGTCATAGCCACCGAGGGCGCGGCCGGCACCTCCGGCCATCCAGGTTTCCAGAAACGCGGCGATCCCCTCGTGGAACCATCGCGGCGAGTACCACCGCGGACTGGTCAGATAGCTGTACGCCATCGAGAGCGGGTTCTCTTTGATCGGCGCCACCTTGCCGTGGAAGAGACGGCGGTAAACGAGATCCTTGTCCGCGCCCTTGTCGGTGGCCACCACGTGGACCAGTTCGTGATGCATCAGCCAGTTCATCCGCTCGTTGGCCGGCATGGTGTCGTACACGTAGTCGAACGGCTCGATCCCGATGCTGATGTAGTTCCACGGCACGGTCGAGGTTCCCCCGTGGCCGAAGTCGCCGAAATCCTGCATGAGCACGACGACCGGCTCGGAAGGGGTGTAGTGAAACAGGGCCTTGTCGAAGGCCAGGGAGTTCTCGAAGGAGCGAGCGAGGTGATACGAAAGGTACTCATGGGCCTTGTCGTAGTAGACGAGGTCGAGATCTTTCGTGCGCCGCGAGTACAGCGTCTGCGCGCTGGACCACGGCGCCAGCAACAGTACGAACGCGACAACGACGGCGAAGCGAGCTGTCATGGACGCCACCTGGTTTGAAATTGGGGTGCCGGCATTGTAGCGATAAAAAAAGCCGCGGCCTTCAAAAGGCCGCGGCTTGGCGGTGGCTTCCGTGACGAAGGTTAGTGCTGCCGGGCCTGCAATGCCGCGACGGTGTTCTCCAGGGCGTGGGCCTGCGCGGAGAGCTGCTGCTGGTTGGCCAGCATGGAACCGAGCACCGACCGGCTCTCCAGACTCTTCTCGATGCTGGCCAGACGGCTCTGAAGACTGGCCACGCTGGCCATACTGGCGGCCAGCTCCGCTTTGGCGTCCATCCGCGCGCCGAGCTTTCTGCTCTCCATCACACTTGCTTGAAGTTGGCTGCCGCTGTTCAGTCTGGCCGCGATCTCGGCACGGGCGCCCAGGTACGACTGGAACGACGCGAGCTCGGCGCTCACGTTGCCGGCGGTGCGACTCTGGAATTCCGCTGCGCGGCTCTCCAGCGCCTGTTGCACGCTGGCAAGCTGGCTGGTCATGCCGACCTTGCTGCCCGCCTGCTGCGCGGAGGCCATCTGCATCTCCATATCGTGAAGAGCGGAGGCCATCTGGGTGGCAGAAGCCATCTGCTGTTCCATGTTCTCCAGTCCGCGCGACTCGAGCTTCGCCGATGCGCTGGCAAGCTCCTTGACGGCGCTTTCCATCGACGCGATGTTCGCCGCTTTGCTGGCCAGCTGCATCTCGATCTCGTTCAATGATTTGGATTCCACCGCTATCGACGCCAGCGACTCTGCGTAGTTGGCCAGCGACAGGCTGCCCAGATTGGTCTGCGCATTGAGCTCCAAAGCGACGTTCTCCAGTTTGGAGGATGCCAGGCTCGCGTTGCTCTGCAGTTCGGCAACGGCGGTGCCCAGTTCGCGTCCGGTGGCGGCGAGGGACGAAGAAGCCAGCTGGTGGGACTGCATCTCCTGGTTGAAGCTGGCGACCTTCGCCGCCAGCTGGGCCATCTCGGCGCTGGAGAGCTGGTGCTGATTGCGCATCGCGGCGGCCAGCTCGGCCGCTTCTTCGCGCAGGTTGCCCAGCTGATTGCTCTTCTGATTGACGAGCATCTGCTCCATCGAGGCCAGCGCCGCGGTCATGCCGACGACGTAGCGGCTCTGCATCTCAGCTGACATCTCCTGCAACTCCGTCTTTGCGGCCTGCAGCCGGGCGCTCGAACCGGCGACCAGTTCCGCGTCCGAGATGCTGCTCAGATCCATGGCCACGTTCCGAAGCCTGGTGGCGTCGGCGAAGGAATCGGCAAAAAGGATCTTCTGGTCGCGACTGCCCTTCTCGTCGCCGAGCACGACATCGGCCCTGGTGATCTGCGGAGCATGATGCTTCTGCACCGCGCCGATGGCCCCGGACGCGTTGTCGCTGGGGAACTGGGGACGCCAGACCGCGACCAACACGATCAGTACCGCGGCGAGCGCACCGAATCCGACGAGAAACTTCTTGTTGTTCTGGGCACTCATAAGACCTCCGTCTTTTCCTGCTTCGTTTGACATGCAATACCTCGCTATCCGAAAAAAGTTGGTCGCTCAGGGCGAAGCGACGGTCCAGCGGAACATCTCCCGCCCAGCGGAGGTCACCTGCACGATCGCAGTGCCCCCTGGTTTCTGTGATTTCAGGACGACGACTACGGTTCTGGATGCATCGGGAAAGCGGACTGTTCCCCGCTCGATGTCGTGGAGATCGGCGGCCCCTTCCGCTTCCGAGAAGGTGAGCTGGGATGGATCCCACTGGACCTCAATCGGTGCGTCGGTGAGGATCCGGGGCTGGAACGCGATGCGATCCCCGCTTCGACGAACGACCAGCGTGGAGCCTCCGGAGGCGAAGCGGGCCACGGAGGGCCACGCGCTGAAACCGGCCCCGGTCATCGTGCCGGCGGCATGCTCCTCCGGCACTGGGCCCACCATCGGCAGCCGCTCGATGGCCAGGCCGATCACCACCACCGCAGCCGCTGCCCAGGCCAGAGCGAACACGCGACGGCGGCGCCAGCCGGAGGCAGCGCCGGCAACCGGCGCAACGCGAAGAGCGGCCTGAGACCGAAGTTGCGCCAGGACCGCATCACGAACCGGCGGCGCGGCCACCAGAGGCACGGCATCCAGTTCGCGTACCAGATGCAGCAACGATTCATACTCCGACCGCGCCACGTCAGACTGAGCCACCAGGCCTGCCAGCCCCTGTGCTTCTTCCGCGGTGATCGCTCCGTCCGCCGCGCGCTGCATCAGTTCCTCATGAGGCATGAGCATGTCCTCGGGCCTCCATGGCCACACGCAGAAGCTGACGCGCGCTGAACAATCGCGACTTCACGGTTTTCTCCGCAAGGTGCAGGACCTCGGCAACGTCGCCGTACGAGAGGTGAAGGAAGTGATGAAGGATGATGACGGCGCGATAGTTTTCGTCGAGCCGCATGATGGCCTCGTGCAGGTGCGAGGAGCGTTCGAGCTCTTCGCACGCCTCGGCAGGGTTAGGAAGGCGCTCCTGGAGATCCTCACCCAGTGGTACATGCCGGCGGCGCGCATGCAGGTGATTGATCGACTCGTTGACGGCGATCCGGTAAATCCAGCTGAAAAAGCGACGATCGCGATCATAGGAAGCGAGGTGCTCGAAGGCCTTTGTGAAGACCTGCTGGCAGAGCTCGCGAGCGTCTTCCCCGTCGCCGACCATGTGCAGGATGGTGTTGAATACTGGTCTCTCATAGCGTTCCACCAGGCCGCCGAACGCTTCGAGATCGCCTCCTCGACAACGTTCCACCGCCTCTCGATCCAGCTGTTCCTCGTCCATGAAGTACAGGGCCGCCTCAGAAAAGTTGGTTCACCGGATGTCGAAAATCTGATCGAACCCGGAAAAGTGGAAAACATCCTTGATGTGGGTGTTCACGTTGACCAGGAGGAGCGACTGCCCCTTCTCGGCCAGCCGCTTCTGGGCGGCCAGCAGGACCCCCAGTCCGGCGCTGGAGATGTAGTCGAGTTTCGCGAAATCAATCGTTTTCCCCTCGGAGAGAGAGAGAAACACCAGTTTGGCTTTCTCCGCCTCCGAGGCGTCAAAACGGCCGGTCAGCACCAGCTCGTTGTTCGTTCCTTCATGGATTTCCAGCATGGTCACACCATCCGTTTGCGGAGCGTTACGGTGCCGGCACGCCCTTCGTGCCGGTACTCGACGCGATCCATCAGTTTCTTGATCAGGAACAGCCCCAGACCGCCGGGCTCTCGCTCGTCCAGAGCCCGGTCGACTCCGGGATCGGGTGCGTCTTCATGGATGTCGAAGCGAGGAGTGTCGAAGTCGGTGAGCGTGAGCGACAGATCCTGCCCGCTTCGCTGGAGCCGGATCTCAATCCCCCCTTGTCCCGTGGCGTTGTGCCGCACGAAGTTGGTGAAGAGCTCTTCGACCGATAGCTCCACTGCGTATCGTGCTTCGGCACTGGCGCCGATGGTGTCGAGAAACGGGGTGATGAACTCGATGACCTTCCCGAGTTGAACGGCATCCCGCGGAAACGTCGCCGCAACCTCGGGAAGGCCAATGTAGCGGATGCAGAGCATGGTGATGTCGTCCGCCTGCGGCGTCGAGCCGGCAAACTGGTCGACGCGGGCGGTCACCGCGGCCACAATCGCGGAGGGACTCTCATCCGTGAGATCCGACAACACGTCCCGAAGCCGTTCGAAGCTGAAGAGCTCTTCGGCGCGATTGGTTGCCTCGGTGACCCCGTCCGTGTAGAGGAAGATGGTCTCACCCGGATCCAACTGCAGCTCCTGCGACAGATACCGGAAGCTCGGCAAAACTCCGAGGGGCAGACCGGACTTGATGTCCATCCGCTGCACCGGTCTGCCAGGACCGAACAGGAGAGGTCGGTCGTGACCGGCATTGCTGTACACCAGTCGGCCGCTGCGCAGATCCAGAAAGCCGCAGAAAGCGGTTACGAACATGGCCGGGTCGGTGTCCTCATAGAGCCGCGCATTGATCGCCGACATCAGACTGGCCGGATCGTCCTGCAGGGTGGCGTGCGCACGGAAAAGCGTCTTGGTGACGGCCATGACCAGCGCAGCGCCGATGCCCTTGCCGGTGACGTCGCCGATGCAGAAGCGGAGGTGGTCCGGAGTCCAGAAGAAATCGTAGAGATCCCCGCCGACTTGTCTGGCCGGACGGATGTACGCGCGCATGGCGAACGCCGCATCGTCGGGGAGAGCGATCTCGCCCTTAGGCAGCATGCGCATCTGGATCTCATTGGCAACACGCAGGGACTGCTCGAACCGTTCGTGGTCCAGCTGCACTTCGGTAGCCTGGGCGCGCTGGATGGCCACTGCTGCATGGGCTGCCAGCGCGTCCATGAGTTTCTCGTCCTGCTCGTCGAAGCGGGCAGCGGTCGCTTTGTTGATGCTCTCGATCACGCCAAGCAGTCTGCCCTTGGAATCGAGGACCGGCGCGCAGAGAATCGCCGCCGTCCGGAACGACGTCTTTTTGTCGATTTCACGATGGAATCGCGGGTCGGCGTACGCGTCGGGAATGTTCGCCATCTTGCGGGTGCGGGCGACATCTCCCACCACGCCCGAGCCGATGGCCACTTCGATGGTGTCGCCCTCCACTCCCTGAGCCACGCGACTCCACAACCGCTCACGCTCCGGATCGTAGATGAAGACGGTGGTGCGCTCCGCTTCCACCACAGCGGAAGACTTTTCCACAATCACGGTGAGCAGGTCATCGAG
>JBDSGC010000122.1:0-7452 GCA_039919215.1 Thermoanaerobaculia bacterium
GATGACACCGTCGAAGACGACCCTTCCCACAGCCGCTCGCTGTTCCTTTCCCGAACTCGCAATCTTCTGGACACCGCGGAGGTCCGGCACTCTGACCGTGCGGGAGCCAGACTGCGCTGAGGTGCACCAGGCGGTCGTGGATGAGGGGGAACAGCAGAGTAACGTCACTTTTGAATCCGAACGGGTCATGAAAGCCTCCACTGGGGTCCTGTCATCGCAAAGGCACGGCCACTCGAGGCCAGCGGCTAAGTTGAGGCGCTCGTGACACTTACGAATTTGCCTGGCATGCAGGGCACTCACAACCCATTCACGTGTTCACAATCCGGACGCTATCGTGAGCTCCGCGGCGAGCGCCGTCCTGCCCATCGGCTGGCGCCGTGAGCTACGGTCAGTTGCCGGCTGAAAGGGCCGAATCTCCCATGCTCGACCGGGTGCTTCCATCCCCCCGCAGATTGCTCCGTTTTTTCTCTTCACGTATCCTCTTGGGGTCCCCAAAAACTCTCGTCCCGGTTCCCCTTTCTCCGGTTTCGGTACCCACAAACCTTTCGGAGGTGTCAGAGATGCTGCGTCGCCGTTACTCCCTGTCCCTGATCGCATTGCTTGTTCTCGTTCCCGCAGTTCTGTTTGCACAGATGACCACCGGCACGCTGGTGGGCACCGTCATGAGCGGAGGCAGTCCGCTTCCCGGGACCACGGTGAGCGTCTCGTCACCATCGCTTCAGGGCACACGCACGGCGGTGACCGGTGAAGGGGGCGGCTACAACCTGCCGGCGCTTCCGCCCGGAAAGTATCTGGTGACCTTCGAGTTGTCGGGGATGCAGAAGGTCGAGAAGAACGTCGTCGTGTCGGTGGCGCAGACTTCGCGCGCCGACGCCGACCTTCGGGTTGGATCGGTCTCCGAGTCCTTGACGGTGACCGCGGACGCTTCCTCAGTCTCCGAAAGCACGGCGGTGGCCACCAACTTCACCTCCGAGCAGATCAACCAGCTGCCGATTTCGCGCTCGATCGATGCGACCACCGATCTCGCTCCCGGCGTGACCAGCGCCGGACCGAATAACCAGATCACCATCTCCGGCGCCACCTCCTTCGACAATCTCTTCCTGGTCGATGGGGTGGTGGTCAACGAGAACCTCCGAGGGCAGCCCAATCCTCTGTACATCGAAGACGCCATCCAGGAGTCCACCGTGCTCACCGGCGGGATCTCCGCCGAGTTCGGGCGCTTCACCGGCGGCGTGGTCTCCACGATCACCAAGTCGGGCGGCAACGAGTTCTCCGGCTCTCTTCGCGACTCGTTGACCAACCCGAAGTGGACGAGGAAGAGCGGCTTCACCAGTCAGGCCGATCCCATCGACAGCATCAACAGCTCCTACGAAGGAACCCTCGGCGGACGGATCGTCAGGGACCGCCTGTGGTTCTTCGGCGCCGGCAGGTACAACTCGCAGGACCTCTCGCGCCAGACCAACCTGACCAACATTCCCTATGTGTTCAACAGCGACGACAAACGTTATGAAGGCAAACTGACCGGCCAGTTGACGCCGAGGCATTCGCTGATCGGATCGTTCATCGACAGCCGGGAACATCGGGACAACACGGTCACCACCGGGCGCGTGGTCGACCTGCGCAGCCTCACGACCTTCAGCCGGCCCAAGTCGCTGCTGTCGATCAATTACAACGGGCTTCTCACGAGCAACTTCCTTCTGGAGGGACAGTTCAGCCGGATGCGCGATCGCTTCACCAGCGGGGCCGAAACACGCGACCTGATCGAAGGGACGCTCCTGGTCGATGACAGCGCGGGGGTGCGGGGCTGGTCTCCGACATTCTGCGGCTCACCCTGTCCCGCCAAGCAGCGCAACAACAAAGGTTACCTGGGCAAGGGCTCGTATTTCCTCTCCACCAGGGCCTCCGGAAGTCACAACCTCACCGGTGGCTACGACGAGTTTCATCAGCTCCGCAATGAAAACAACTTCCAGTCAGGGAGCGATCTGCGAATTCATGGAACCTACATCATCAGCGGTGCGCAGACCTTCTTCGGCGTCGATCCCGCCAACGGCGATCAGATCGAATACGACCCGGTACCGGCCCTGTCGAAGACCTCAGACTTCGCCACCCGCTCGGTCTTCTTCAATGACAAGTGGAACCTCAACAGCCGGTTGAGCTTCAATGCCGGCGTCCGTTACGACAAAGCCTTCGGGAAGGATCAGGCGGGGCGCAAGACCGTCGACGACTCCGCCGTCAGTCCGCGACTGGCTGCAAACTTCGATGTTCTGGGCAATGGGCGCCATCGCTTCAGCGCCACCTATGGCAAGTACGTGTCGAAAGTGGATCAGGGGCCGGCGGACAACACCGCGGGAGCAGGGCGATACGCGTCGTTTTACTTCGACTACAAAGGCCCGGCGATCAATCCGGCCGGCACGCCCGCCAGCCAGCTCGTACCGACCCAGGAGGTCATCCGCCGGGTGTTCCAGTGGTTCAACTCCGTGGGTGGTGTGACGAATGGAGCCCTGCTCACCGACGCTTTCATTCCGGGAGTGACCACGCGCTTCGATCACTCGCTGAAAGCTCCGAGCATGAATGAGTTTACGGTGGGCTACTCCACTGCGCTTTCCGCCCGTGGCTTCCTGAGGGCCGACTACATTCACCGTGTCTGGAAAAACTTCTACACGATCACCCGCACACTGACGACCGGGATCTCGACCGACCAGTACGGCAACTCGTACGATCAGGGCGTCATCAGCAATGCCGACCAGGGCCTCAGCCGGAACTACAACGCACTCCAGCTGCAGGGCAACTACAAACTCTTCGGGCAGGTCGGTCTCGGCGGCAACTACACCTACGGCCGGCTGCGCGGAAACGTGGAGGGGGAGACGCCGAGCTTCGCCACCTCCATCACCGATTTCAACAACCGCGCGCAGTACACCGGCTTCGCGCAGTACAACCCGGTGGGCGACCTCGGACCCGACATGCGGCACCGCGCCAACGTCTGGCTGACGTATGACCTTCCCTCTCCGGTAGGAAGCTTCAATTTCTCTCTGCTGCAGCGATACCACTCCGCCCTCCCCTATTCGGCCGTGGCCACCATCGATGTCCGCAAAGGCACGTCCAACGGACCGGTCAACGGCGTGGTCAACCCTGGCTACAAAGCCCCGCCATCGTCGGTGCCCTACTATTTCAGCAGGCGCGGAGCGTTCCGGGTCGATAACATCAGCGAGACCGATCTCGGGCTGAACTGGTACTTGCCAGCCTTTCGCGGAACACGGGCTTTCGTGGAGGCCGATCTGCTCAATATCCTCAGCAGGCAGGGAATCGAAGACCCCGACTTCATCAACCAGACGGTCCTCACCCGCCGCAGCACCGCCTGCAAACAGGCTTCCGGTGTCCGCTGCGTCGCCTTCAATCCCTTCACCGAGACGCCCGTGGAAGGGTTGAACTTTCAGTACGGACCCACCTTCGGGAAGCCGACGTCGGCCAACGCATACCAGTTGCCTCGCACTTACCGCGTCTCGCTGGGATTGAAATTCTGATCGATTTGCTCAGGGCGTCGCGCGCGATCTCCAGCGCGTGGCGCCCGATCGATCGCCCAGCGCATCGAGCGTTTTCGCCGCCAGCAGGTAGGCGCCGCGATGCGGATTCCGTTGCGCCATTTGTCCGAGGACGGCTTCTCCTTCTGCCCCCTTCCCGATGATGAAATCGATCACGGCGAGGTTCGCGTAGGACTGCAGATGCTGGGGTGAGTGTTCGATCTCCCGGCGGTAGGCTGCCCGCGCTTCGTCGACACGGTCCAGGCGCGCCAGGACGTCGCCGCGCAGGTAGTCGACCCCGTAGAGATGCGGGACCTCCAGATCATTCGCCCGGCGCTCCGCCTCGACGATCGTCGCCAGCGAGCCCTGAAAATTGCCGGCGTCGCGTTGCACCTCGCCCAGCAGCAGAATCGACGAGGGCTGCCGGTCGCCAGCCACGATGGCCTGCCGCGCATGTTGCTCCGCCTGCGCAAAATCGCCTGACTGGGCCCAGGCTCGCGCGAGCAGCTCGTGGGTTTCCCGCGGATTCATCTGCATGGCCAGCTCCGCGTTGGCGATGGCCTCCTTTGGTTGGCGGGCTCGGAGGTAGGCGAAGCCGAGGGCCAGTGCGAGATCGGGTGAGAAGCGCTCCGCGTGAGTCAGCGCCGCCCTGTAGAGCACAATCGCTTCTTCGGTGCGGCCGGTCTCGACGAGGATCTCTCCCAGCCTGGAACGGACATCGGCGAGATCGGGATTGCCGGCCAGTAGGGTTCGAAAGTGAGAAATCGCTTCGTCGTAGCGTTGCTCGTCGGCGAGGTGGAATCCCTTTTTGATCTCCGCGATCTGGCCGATGACGTCGCGAGGATTGGGGAGCGGTCCGGTGCGGTTTTTCGGCGTGCCGACGTATCCGAGGGCAGCCAGTTTGGCCGCTTCCTCCCGATCGATCGGCTGCAGCGCAGCGACGGAGGAAGGGACCTGCGCGAGATCGCCGCGCATCGCTGCTGACTGCCGGCGTTCCGTCCCGGCCAGATCGTGTCGCTCCGACGCATCGGCCACGAGGTCATAGAGCTCGGGCTTCGGCCCCTCGATGTACTGGAAGCGTTCGCCGATCAGCGACCGCAGCTCGCTCCACCCCAGATGAATCCTCGGGTAAAGCGTCTCCGAGTAAATCGAGCTGGCAGGAGCATCGGTGCGCAGGAGGGAGCGGGAGCTCTGTTCCAGTCCCGTCAGCGAGAGAACCGTCGGGAACACATCGCGAAGGGCCACCGGCCGGCTGACGCTCGAACTCCTGGCCTCACCGGCGGGGAGCTTGATGAACAGCGGTACCTGCAGGGCCTCGCGATAGAGCAGAATTCCGTGCTGGTCTTCCCCGTGCTGCCAAAGCCCCTCCCCATGATCGGAGAGAAGAATGATCGTTGCGCGATCGTAAACCTTCAGAGCCTTCAGTTGCGTCAGGAACTGTCCGACGATGGCATCGGCTGTGGCGATCTCTCCATCGTAGGGATCACGGTACCGGCTGCGGAAGGGTTCCGGCGGCGCGTACGGCGCATGCGGCTCGTAGATGTGCAGGAAAAAGAAGAACGGTTGCGCGGCGTTCTGGCCGATCCATCTCTCTGCGGAGCGGAGCGTTTCGCCGCCGGAACGCTGGTGTTCGCTCGTTGCTCCCGCCGCAGCCACCGCAATGCTGTCTTCGTAGAAATCGAAACCGTCGTCGATGCCGGTTTCGGAGCGAAGGACATAGGACGACACCGCTGCCCCGGTGCGGTAGCCGTTCGCGCGCAACACCGCCGCGAGCGTGCGATGCTTCCCCCGCTCGAACCGGTAGCCGATGTTGTTGCGTACACCATGCTCGGTAGGAAGCAGCCCGGTGAGGATCGAGAGATGCGACGGCAGCGTCATGGGGCAATGGCTGTAGGCGCGTTCGAACAGAATCGAATCGCGGCGCAGAGAATCCAGAGCCGGCGTCTCCACTCCGCGGTAGCCGTACGCCGGAAGATGATCGGAGCGCAGCGTATCGATCGAGATCAGAATCACCGGAGAATGGGGGTAGGCCTTCTCCTTCGCTTTCGAGCACGACACGATGCCCAGTGCGAGGAGTGCAACGGTGGCCAGGCGGCACGTTCGAATCACCGCGGCAGTGTAGCGAAACGTATGATTTTGCGGCCGTAACCGTTGGGCTGAGCGACGGATCGCGCTGCGCTTCCAACGAGCACAGACCGCTCTTGTCTGTGCTCCCCGGGCTCTCTGCCGTCTACGCGAACATCCAGGTGCAGATGGCCACCGCGACGATGGCCGCCACCAGATCGCCGACCAGCGCCGAGGGGATCACGTGACGGGTCTTGGTGACGCCGACGGCGCCAAAGTAGACCGCCAGCACGTAGAACAGCGTCTCGGAGCTGCCGTAGAGCGTCGCCGCCATGCGGGAGAGCATGGAGTCGGGGCCGTACTGCTTGATCACGTCGGTGGTCAGAGCCAGCGAGCCGCTGCCAGAGAGTGTTCTCAGAATCACCAGTGGAAAGAGTTCCGCCGGAAAGCCGATGCGGCTCATCGCAGGGCGTAGCGCTTCGGTCAACATGCCCATGGCCCCCGAGGCGCGGAACATCCCGATGGCCACAAGGATCCCCACCAGGAAGGGGATGATGCGGATGGCCACCTGAAAGCCCTCCTTCGCTCCCTCGATGAAAACGTCGTAGACCTTCAGCCCGCGCAGCACGCCGATGAAGGCGATTCCGACCACCAGCACGGGGATGGCCCAGTTCGCAACGGCCTGGAGAGTTTCGCGAATCACTGGAGCACCTCGTCCGGATCCGTCGAAGCGGTGGGGATGGCGATCGGCGACGGCGGCGTCTTTCCTCCGGTGAATCTCTGCAACAGTTTCGCAGTGGTGACCGCTGCGATGGCACCGCAGACGGTCGAAACGAGCGTGGTGGGAATGATCGCCGTCGGCGCCTTGGAGCCTGCCGCAGCGAGCACGCCGATGATCGTGGTGGGGATGAGCTGGATCCCGGCGGTGTTGAGCACCATGAAGGTGGCCATGGCGTTCGAAGCCGTCTCCTTGTCCGGATTCAGCGACTGCAGCTCCTCCATGGCCTTGATTCCCAGCGGCGTCGCGGCGTTGGACAGACCGAGCATGTTCGCGGCGAGGTTCATGATCATCGCGCCGATCGCGGGGTGGTCGGGGGGAACGTCAGGAAAGAGCAGGCGCCGGAACGGCCGGAGCAACTTGCTGAGGAAGGTCACCAGCCCGGCGCGCTCGGCGACACGCATGATGCCCAGCCAGAGCGTCATGATCCCGATCAGCCCGAGGGAGATCTCCACGGCTGTCTTCGCGGAATCGACGGAGGCTTTGGTCACCGCGGCGGCGTTCCCGGTAAAGATCGTCACCACCAGCGCGATGGCCAGCAGACCGAACCAGATGTAATTCAGCATGCAGGGATTGTACGGCGTGAGGGATGAGCGTGAGTGGTCTCCGCTGTCGTCCTGAGCGAAGGAACAGCGCGATGCAGCGCCGTTGAGATCTCGATGACACATCCTCACGCGAGTTCCCTCTCCCCGCCGCAGCGGGGAGAGGGTCCGCGAAGCGGGGGTGAGGGGTCTCTCCCGCCCTCATGATTGACCCCTCATCCGGCCTACGGCCACCTTCTCCCCGCTGCGGCGGGGAGAAGGACTCTCGACTTTGGGGATTCCTCTGCAAAAACCGGCGGCTCCGGCGATCATGGCGGCATGCCTTCGAATTGTCATCGTGGCGAGATGATGCGATGGACCGCTGCGATCGCGCTCTTGACCCTCGCCGCCTGCCGCAGACCCGCAGAATCGGCGGCCGGCTTGCCGCCAGCGCCACGTCCATCGATCCTCCTGGTCACGCTCGACACCACCCGCGCCGACGCGATTGGTCCGGAGGCGAAAGGGGTGGAGACGCCGGCCTTCAACGCGCTCTGTGGCCGGGGGCGACGAT
>JBDSGC010000123.1:0-6381 GCA_039919215.1 Thermoanaerobaculia bacterium
CTCGTACGTCTTCGCCCCCGCCGGATACGTACCAGGGTCAGGTGCGTTGTACGCAGTCCAATGATCACCGGCGCGGTGAAGATCGCGGGGTGGATGCGAGGAAGACTTCTTTTTGGTCGCTCCCAACATCGGAAGCGCAATGAGAATCAGGAGAATGGGAGCCACCCTACGCACACTGACCATGTTCCCCTCCCAGGTTTTTGACGGTCGTTCGAAAACGTTATCCCAACCGGGCCGAACGGTCAAGTGGCGGAGCCGTTTGAATTGATCGAGTTCGTCCTGGAACGCCGCTGGAGGAAGTGCCGATCCGCGCCGCCAGTGCGAAGAAAGTGCGGCCCTCTTCGGCGCGGTACACGAGGCTCGCGCGACCGGCTCCGCACCGCGGCCCTCACACGATCCCGAGAACGTAAGCGGCGCCCTTGTGGGCGCCGCAGGTTCGACCGGGTCGGGGATCGGCCTTACCGAAGGGTTGACGTTCCGTCTGCGTCCACGGGGGCGTAGACGTGCTCGGCATCGAAGTCTTTCAGCTGCTTCTTGCGCGCTTCGTAACGGGTCATCACCTTGGTCACGTACGAGCGGGTCTCATGGAAGGGTGGCACGCCGTTGTAGCGTCGAACATTGCCTTCGCCCGCATTGTAGGCGGCGATCGTGTTCTTGAGATTGCCGTCGAATTTCTCGTTCAGGTAGCTCAGGTAACGCGTTCCAGCGTCGACGTTCTGTTCCGGATCGTAGAGATTCCTGGCGCCCATCCAGCGTCCCGTACGCGGCATCAATTGCATGAGACCCTGAGCGCCGACCTGCGAGCGGGCGCGAGTCCGAAAACGCGACTCCGTCTCCATGACCGCCGCCACCAGCGCCGGATCGACGTCGTACTTGCTCGCCTTGTCATGGATGATCCCGCCGAAGGGGACCGCGTTGTTTAGGAACTCGCGGCGGATAGCGGAGTTGATCCTCGCCATCTCGTCGTGGAAGACACTGTGACGGACCTGCGGAGCGGCCTGTTCAGCCATCTCCGAGGGCAACCAGGCGCCATCGAAGAGAGCGATCTTGCGGGAGACAAAGCTGCCCGGAAATGCTCGCGAGAGTTTGAAAATCGAATCCGCGGCGAATCCGTCGTCGATTTTCGCCACGACCTTCGCGCCCATCCCCTCTTCCTTGACCACGCGAACAGAATCCAGATCCTTAAGCACTACGTAATGGACGTTTTGAAGAGCTTCCGACATCCCACCAACGGATAGCGTCGCGCCCAGAACGAGCGTCGCCACACCCCTTCCACCCAACCACCGGAGGAGAGAACTTCCCTCAGCCTGGCGGCGCAACCTGGCCGACCGGGTCGACAGGGAATCCACGAGAGAGACCGTTTTCTTCTTCATCGTCCTCCTGGTTATTTGAAAGCAAATAAGTTACGTGATCGTGATGGAAAACGCAGGCCCGCCACCCCTTATTGCCTTCCTGCCCGACTCAGCTGCACAAACCACATAAATCACTGTAAATGCATGAGTTTCTCGCCAAATACCTCGGCTGAAAAGTGCTGAATCCGGCAGCTCCCATCCCTCCAGCCATCAGGGGGAAGTCCCGCCTTCACACATGTGTGAGAAAGGAACTCTTCACGATTCCAGCCATAGTCGGCTGCTACCTGCGGAAGGAGAAGGCCGGTGAAGCGGCCTCGACTGATGATCAGCCCGTCCCTCCCGATCTCGATTTCCTCCGGGCCCGAGACGGGCAGAATCGGTCCCATCACCGAGATCTCCAGATTCAAGAGACTGAGCTCATCGGGGGAAACGGGCCGGAACCGGGGATCGCGTGTCGCTGCGGAAATCGCGGAAGACATCACCGCTTGATAGAGCGGCTCCCGCGCCTCGATCGACCCGATGCAACCTCGCAATTCGTCGGAATGGTCGGTCAAGGTGACGAAGGCTCCGGCCGGACGCTGCAGATCCTCATCGAGCGATGTCGCATCGAGTGCCGCGGGCTTCCCTTTTAGATGGGCAGCGATCGTCTCGCGCGCGAGGCTGAGCAGGTATTGCCTTTGAGCCTCGTTGAGCATCCGTCACTCGAACTGCAAGTTTCGTGACGTCAGGGAGTCTCGGGGCGTCGGTGAATCAGCATCAGATTCCGGATGTAGACGATGAGGCCTGTGGCCTGGCCGACCACGAAGACCGGATCTCTTCGGTGGATTGCGTAGACCGCCATGATCGAGCCACCGATCAGGGAGAAGTACCAGAACTGGACGGGGATGTGGCTGATGCCGCGGCGCTCGGACGAAATCCACTGGACGATGAAACGGGCGGCAAAGAGAAACTGGCCGACGAATCCGATCAGGACCCAAAAATCCCAGGTGCGCGGGTCGAAGCTCACGCGATCAGTCTAGCGGCAGAACGTCTTGGAGCGTGATCCTGGCGGAGCCTTGGGCAACCTGCGCCGCCGGCCGCGTCGGTCTAGCCCGCATTGCTGCCCTCCTGGCTCGACGGGATTTCCTGGCGCACCCGATACCGGAGGATGCGTTTGCTCATCCAGCGCACCGCCAGGCAGTCTGCCAGTCCACGGAAGGCGCGATTCATGGCGCCGTACTTCGAGATCCCGAACTTCCGCGCGCGATGATTCACCGGCATCTCGATCACTTTGTATCCCTGCAGACGGACCAGCGTCGGAAGGAAGCGGTGCATCCCGGTATAGAGCTGCAGGCCCTGCACAGCCTGGCGCCGAACCAGTTTCAGCGAGCAGCCGGTGTCGGTGATGCGATCGCGCGTAATCCAGTTGCGCACGCCGTTTCCGATTTTCGATTGCATCCGGCGTGACCACGTGTCGTGCCGATTCACCCGCACGCCGATGACCATGTCGCTCCCGCCCTCCTGGAGACGGCGCATCATCGGCGGGATGTCCGCGGGATCGTTCTGCAGATCGGCATCGAGCGACACCACAAACGTTCCGCGCGCCGCTCGCCATCCCGCGTCGAGCGCCGCGGTCTGCCCGCTGTTCTTCTCGAAGGTGATGATCCGCAGCGAGGGATACTGCGGTTGAAGTTTCTGCAGAGCTTGAAGACTGCCGTCGGACGATCCGTCATCGACGGCGATGACCTCCCAGGACCACGGAGTTCCCTGCAGCGCGCTGGCAATCTCGCCGAGAAGGATGGGGACGTTCTCCTCTTCGTTGAAGACCGGAAAAACAACGGAAAGATCCGGCTGCTGCGCCATCAGCGAGGGAGTGTAACCGCAAACGCGGCCTCGAAATTAGCGGTGGTCTGCGCGGCGACTTGCTCCGTGGAAGTGCCCCATAGCGTCGCCAGCAGTTCGGCGATCTTGATCACGTAGGCCGGCTCGTTGTCTCTCCCGCGGAAGGGCACCGGCGCCAGATACGGCGTGTCGGTCTCGATGAGCACCCGATCCCGTGGCAGGCCTTTCGCGCACTCCCGCAAGGCCTCCGCGGTCCGGAAGGTCACAATTCCGGAGAAGGAGATGAAGTAGCCGCGATCGAGAAGCGCGCGTGCCACTTCCGCGCTCTCAGTGAACGAATGGAGGATCCCGCGAGATCCCCTGGCCTCGTCCGAAGCCAGCAGTTCCATCAGGTCGTCCGTCGATTCGCGATTGTGGATGATCACCGGAAGGTCGCGCGCTTTGGCCAGGGCGACATGCCGCAGGAAGACCTCGCGCTGCGTTTCCCGAGGAGAGTGCATGTAGTGATAGTCGAGTCCCATCTCGCCGATGGCGCGAACGCGAGGATCGCCGGCCAGGCGCTCGATGACCGCGAACGACGCGTCATCGCAGTCTTTCGCTTCGTGCGGATGAAAGCCGACCGCGGCCCACACGTCGTCGTGCTGGCGAGCCAGCACCACGGCCGGCTCCGCATCCTCCAGCTTTGTGGCCGGCACCAGAAATCCGCGCACGCCCTGCTCGCGGGCCCGGGTGAGGGTGGGGCCGGCATCGGCCATGGTCAGATGACAGTGTGAGTCGGTGAATCGAACCGGCGGCGCTCCGCTCACACGCGCTCCACGATCATCGACAGTCCCATTCCTCCGCTGATGCAGAGCGTGGCCAGACCGAGCTTGCGGTCACGGCTCTTTAGCGCATGCAGCAAGGTCGTGGTGATGCGCGCTCCGGTGCAGCCGATGGGGTGTCCGAGGGCGATCGCCCCGCCGTGAACATTGAGTCGTTCCCGATCGAAACCGAGCTCCCGATCGCAGGCGAGGACCTGCGCCGCAAACGCCTCATTCAGTTCGATCAGGTCGATCTGGTCGAGCGTCAGTCCCGTCTCTTCCAGCAGCTTGCGTGTCGCGGGAACGGGACCGATCCCCATGATCTTCGGATCGACGCCTGCCTGCGCGTACCCCACGATGCGCGCCATCGGATGGAGGCCGTGCCTCTTCACTGCTTCCTCGGAGACCACCAGCATCGATGACGCGCCATCGGTGACCCCGGAGGAGTTTCCGGCATGTACGGTCCCCTCTTTTCGAAACACCGCCGGCAGCTTCGCCAGCGACCCGAGGTCGGCGTCGAAGCGGGGATGCTCATCGCGATCGATGACGGTGGAGCCTTTCTTTCCTGCGACGGTGACCGGCGCCAGCTCCTCGGCGAAGCGGTCGTGTGCGTAAGCCTGGCCCGCTCGCCGCTGCGACTCCACGGCGTATGCGTCCTGCTCCTCGCGCGAGATGTCATAGCGATCGGCCAGGGTCTCGGCCGTGGCGCCCATCATCTCGTCGGCCAGGGGGCAGAGAAACCCGTCGCGATACATGCCATCGACGATCTCGCCGTCGCCCATGCGCATGCCCCAGCGAGCTCGGGGCAGCAGATACGGAGTGTTCGACATCGATTCGGTGCCTCCCGCCAGGATCACCTCGGCCTGGCCCAGTCGGATCTGATCGGCCGCGTTCATGATGGCGCGCAGACCGGAGCCGCACGCCTGATTGACGGTGTACGCCGGCACCTCATGACGGAGGCCGCTCTTGATGGCGATCTGCCTGGCCACATTGGGCCCCACACCAGCCTGACGGGCGTTGCCGAAGATCACTTCATCGATGGCAGTGGGATCGATTCCGCTGCGCTCCAGAGTGGCCCGCGCGCTGGAAGTCCCCAGTTCGGCTGCGGTCAATGAGGACAGCCCGCCTCCGAATTTGCCGATTGGTGTGCGCACAGCGGCGAGCAGAAAAATTGACTGGGTCAGTCTGGCCATGGGTTCCTGGGGCCGGCACAGCCGGCGGCGTTGGTTCGCAAAGCGTGCACGACGATTTTCGCCTCAGCGGAGTTCACTGGGTTAGCTCACTTGTCCAGCGAGCAGCGAGATCACCATCTCGACGTACGTATCGACGGCGGCGAGCAGATCCTTTTTGGCGATCCGCTCGTTGCTTCCGTGCGCGTCGAGGATCGATCCGGGCCCGAAAAGCAAAGGCTTCCCGAGGCCGCGAAGATGAGGGATGTCTGTATTGAAAGCGACCACCGTCGAATCTGCGCCCTGGGGAACCGTCATCCACTGCGGCTCGTTCCCGCGATTCATGGTGATGCGCCCGCCGTGGCTGGCCAGGAGCTTCTCCAGGCGTGGTCGAATCTCTTCAGGGTCGCTGCTCGTGCGAAAAATCATCTCGCACTCCGCGGAGGCCGGGATCACATTCGGCTTCTCTCCTCCTCGGACGACGCCGACATTCACCGTCGTCTTGCCGAGAGTGTCGTCGGAGCCCCAGTCGGTTGCGTTGATCTCCGCGATGGCAGCGACCATCTTGTTAATGGCCGAGTCTCCGCGCTCCGGGTAGGCGGAATGCGCGGCCACACCGTCGAAGGCCACAAAACAGGTCAGTGCCCCTTTGGAGGCACGGGCAAACTTCGACTCGGTCGGCTCACCCACCACGACGTACTCCGATCCCAGCCCGGCGAATTCGAGGTTGGCCTGTTTCGCGCCGATGGAGTCGGTCTCCTCTCCCACCACGAAAAGGAAGGCGAACTCGCGCACTCCACGCGCGCGCAACTGCTCGCCCGCAGCGATCATCGCGGCGATGATCCCCTTGGTGTCGCAGGCTCCTCGCCCGTAGAGGAATTCATCGTCCTCGCGTGAGGCAAACCACGGCGGCACCGTGTCGATGTGCGAATTGAGGATCACCCGGGGAAGGGCCCCGGCGGACGCGAAGAGATTGAAGCGATCGTCGCTGACGGCCTGCCGCCGGCAGTCGTAGCCGAGCGCAGCCAACTCGGCGTGGAGGAACTCCCCCACTGCCAGCTCCGAGTCGCTCGTTGACGGGATGTCGATCAGGCGGCGTGCGAATGCGATCGGGTCGAACATGCGGCGCGATTGTAGCGTCGCGGGAAGGTGGAGGCAGAAAGGCAGAAGTCCGAAGGATGAATTGGACGACCCCCGTGGCGTTTGGCTACTTCGCAAGCTCCCGCCGGCAAGGATGCC
>JBDSGC010000124.1:0-6710 GCA_039919215.1 Thermoanaerobaculia bacterium
CCATGACCGGGGTGCGCCCCGTTCTGGCACCGGCGCTGCCGTGGATCTCCAGCTTTCACGAGGTCAACGTGAGGACTTACGTGCATCACCGGGGAGCGAATCCGGGGGTGTGGTTCTTCAGTCTGGACGCTTCCAGTGTCATCGCCGTTGCGGCGGCTCGCGCTGCGTATCATCTGCGTTACTTCAACGCGACCATCGAGATGACCGTGTCGAAAACACCGTTGTCGGAGATCGAGTTCCATTCGCGCCGGGAGGATCCGGCCGGGCCGATGCCGGCCAATGCCCGCATACGCTTTGCGCCGCGAGACGGAGTCATTCACCGAAACGCTCCGGGGACCCTCGATCACTTTCTGATGGAGCGGTATTTTCTTTACGCCACCGATGACGACCGCCAGCTTTACCGTTCCCGCGTTCATCACGAGCCCTATCCGGCGCAGCGAGCGGAGGTGATGCAACTGGAGGAGACGCTGATCTGGGCGTCAGGAATCCGTCGTTCCGATGCGGCGCCGATCGCGCATTACGCCAGCGGTGTGCACGTGAAGGTGTATCCCATCGACCGGCTGTGATGCGCGTATGTTGTCGGGCGCATGGCCGTTCGCGTGCGCCGGAGAACATTCCGTCTGTTATATTGAGTCTCTCGTTTCGAGCTTCCATTCGAAGCTTCCATTCGAGCTTCCCTTGGCCGACACTCCCGTCGCACGAACGCGCACTGAGGCATTGACCGAAGCCGCGCTTCGGGAGGCCGGCGACCGCCTGCGCCGGCAGAACGAGGTTCTGGCGGATCTGGCGCGCCGTCAGGCCGTGCCCGGTGTCGAGTTCGACCAGAGTGTGCGCGACCTCACAGACGCTGCGGCGCAGACACTGGGCATCGGGCGGGTCAGCGTCTGGTTTTTCGACGATCGAAGGGAAAGGCTGCACTGCGCGGATCTGTACGAGCTGGCGACCGGTGAGCACTCCTCAGGAAGCGAGCTGAGAGTCGCCGCGTTTCCGGACTACTTTCATGCTCTGCAGGTCGAGCGCACCATCACTGCTCACGATGTGCACGCCGATCCGCGCGTGCGAGGCTTCGCGGGCTACCACCGTTCGGCTGCGATCACCGCGCTGATCGACGCACCCATCCACCACGCCGGCGAGATCGTGGGCGTGGTCTGTCACGAGCATGTGGAGACCCCTCGCCGCTGGAGCATCGAGGAAGAGACCTTTGCCAGCTCCATCGCGGACCTGATTTCCATCGGGATCGAGGCACGGGAACGGCGCACGGCGCAGGAGTCTCTTCAGCATCGCCTGAAATTTGAAACGCTGATTTCCAGCATCTCCACGCAGTTCGTGAACGTCGATTCCGACCAGCTCGATGGCGACATCACTGCGGCCATGGCCAGGGTCGCGGAGTTCGTGGGAGCGGATCGCGCGTTCCTGTATTCGTTTTCCGAGGACGCCACCATCGCCACGGTCACCCATCAATGGGATGCCAGCGTGGAACGGCGACGCCAGTTCAAGCCGGTGGCCTTTCCGGTCGCTGCATTTCCCTGGACTTTCCGCACTCTCCTCGAATCCGAATCCTTGATCATCGACACGGAAAACCTTCCCGCCGAGGCGGCGGCGGAACGGGCCATGTACGAGCAGGCCGGCAATGCCTCGGTGATGGTGATTTCTCTCCTCTACAACCGAGTGCCGTTCGGCGTGCTGGGAGTGGGGTCGGGAGTCCGCAAAAGCTGGAGCGACGAGAGCGTTGCGCTTTTGCGGATGACCGGTGAGATTTTCGTCAGCGCCATCCAGCGCCACCGGAACGAGGCGGCGCTCCGGCAGAGCGAGCAGAACCACCGATTGCTGTTCGAGCGAAACCTCGCCGGCGTCTACCGGAACACGATCGAGGGTCGCGTTCTGGAGTGCAACGAAGCCCTGGCGCGCATGCTGGGGTACGAATCCAAAGAAGAGTTCATGAGGTATCCCGCTTCTGATCTGTACGTCACCGCCGGCGGCCGGGACCAGTTCATCGAGAATCTCCGTCGCGAACGGACCTTGACCAATATTGAAATCTGCCTGCGCCGCAAGGATGGCAGCGTGGCGTGGCTGCTGGAGAGTGTGCATCTGCTGGAGGGTGAGCCCGAGACTCTAGAGGGCACTCTGATTGACATCACCGATCGCAAGAGAACCGAGGACGCTTTGCGCGAGAGCGAGCGGCGGTACCGCCTTCTGGTGGAGCGAATGCATGAGGGGCTGGCTGAGGTCGACAACGAAAACGTGCTTCGATTCGTGAACGATCGTTTCTGCGAGATTGTCGGATACGCGCGCGGGGAGTTGCTGGGCCGCAATGGCAACTTCCTGCTGGCCGCTCCCGAAGATGTGGCTCTGATGAAGACCAAGGTGCAGTCGAGACTGCAGGGAGTGACGGACCAGTATCAAGTGCGGGTAAGGCGCAAGGACGGGACTCTGATCTGGCTGGAGATCGGTGGTGCGCCGGTCATCGACTCCCTCGGCGCGGTGACTGGATCGATCGGGGTTCACGACGACATCACCGAGCGCCGCGCTGCCGAGCGGGCCCTTCGCGACAGCGAGGCTCGCTACCGGCTGCTGGCGGAAAACTCCACCGACATGATTACCAGGAGCGCAGCCGATGGCACCTTTCTCTATGCCTCGGATGCCTGCCGCACGCTCCTCGGATACGAGCCCTCCGAACTGGAGGGGCGGAACGTCTACGAGTTCATGCACCCGCCCGACCATAATGAGATCCGTCATCTCGCCGCCCTCATCAACGACACTCGACCGACCACCTTCAGCTTCCGGATGCGCAGAAAAGATGAAGCGCTGGTGTGGTTCGAGACCACAAGCCGGCTGCTTCGCGATCCCGCCACGGGGACGGCGGGCGAGATCCTCGGCGTCTCGCGGGACATCACCGAGCGCAAGCGCGTCGAGGAGCAGATCGAGTTCCAGGCCTACCACGATGCCCTCACCGGGTTGCCCAACCGGCGCCTCTTCCGCGACCGGCTGACCGTGGCCCTGGCCCATGCGCGGCGGATGCGCTCCCTGGTGGCAGTGATGTTCCTGGACCTCGATCGATTCAAGGAAGTCAACGACACACTGGGGCACAGCTTCGGCGACGAAATGCTCAAAGAGGTGGCCACCCGACTGCAACAGTCGTTGCGCGAAGAGGACTCGATCGCCCGCATGGGAGGGGACGAGTTCACCGTGCTCCTGGCCGACCTTGGAAACTCGGATGACGTCGCCAGCATTGCCCAGAAGCTGATCGACGCCGTGGCCCTGCCCATGGTCATCGAAGAGCGCGAGATCTTCATCACCACCAGCATCGGGATCGCGCTCTTTCCCAGCGACGGCGACACCGCGGAACTGCTGCTGAAGAACGCGGATCACGCGATGTACCGGGCCAAGGATGCCGGCCGCGGATCGCTCCAGCTCTTTACCCCCGCCATGAACAGCCGGGCGCTCGATCGGCTGTCCATGGAGAACGATCTCCGGCGTGCCCTGGAGCGGAACGAGCTGGTTCTCCACTATCAGCCTCAGCTCGCCGTGAAGACGCGCACGATGACGGGCGTGGAGGCTTTGCTGCGCTGGCGTCGTGCGGATGGCCAGATGATCAGTCCGGCGACGTTCATCCCCATCGCCGAGGAAACCCGGTTGATCATTCCCATCGGTGAGTGGGTGGTGCGGGAGGCCTGCCGTCAGGCGCGGCGGTGGCAGCTGGAGGGCCACCCCGGGCTCCGCGTGGCGGTGAATCTGTCGCCGAGGCAGTTTCAACAGGCCGACCTGCCGAGCATGATTGCCTCCGCCCTCAAGGAGTCCGGCCTTTCCGCCTCCGACCTGGAGCTGGAGATCACCGAAAACACAGCCATGCAGAATACCGATCGCACCATCGCCATCCTGCGCAGCCTGCGGGACATGGGGGTGTGCATCGCCATCGACGACTTTGGAACCGGTCACTCCTCGCTCAACTATCTGCGAAGCTTTCCCATCGACACGGTCAAGATCGATCAGGAGTTCGTGCAGGGGATCGAGACCAGCGAGGCCGATCGGGCCATCGTCTCCGCGGTCATCGGAATGGCGCGCGGCCTGCGCCTGCGGGTGGTGGCGGAAGGTGTGGAGACCGAACCGCAGCTGGCCTTCCTCGAACAGGAAGGATGCGAGGAAGTGCAGGGATACCTTTTCGGCCGTCCCTCGCCGACTCTCCCCGAGCGCGCGGCCTGAGCTGGAACGCCGGCAAGATGCCGGCGTTCCAGGAGAAGCGACTGGGAAGCGACTGAGAAGCGAGATAGCAAAGGCCACCGGGAACCGGCGGTGCTACATTCGCGCTCATGAAGCGAGCTCTTCTCCTTCCTCTCTTTCTCGCCGCATCGGTCAGGCTTTTCGCGGCCGACGAACCTCATCTGACCATCCTCAAAGCAGGGCCGACTGGCGAAGTCGCTTCTCTTGCCGAAGCCAGGGAGGTGCGGGCGGTCTTCAGTGAGCCGATGGTGGTGATCGGAAGGATCCCCAAGCCGCTCGAGGTCCCCTGGTTTCACATCGCTCCGCAACTGAAAGGGACGTTCCGCTGGTCGGGCACCACCACGCTGATTTTTACGCCCGACCCCAAGGTCGCTCTTCCCTTCGCCACCCGCTATGAGGTGACCATTGATCCTGCGGCGAAGGCGATCAGCGGCCGCACGCTCGACCGTGCTTACACCTTCTCCTTCGTCACTCCCACCGTGCAGCTCCGCCGGACCAACTGGTATCGCAAAGATGGAGCGGGCGACGCTCCGATCGTCATCGCCCTCTGGTTCAATCAGCCCGTCGATGGCGCCACGCTCGCCTCGCATCTGCAGCTGCGAACCTTGAAGCACGAGTTCAAGACTCCACAGATTCCGGCCATGGACCGTTTGAGGGCCAGCGATCCTGCGGGAGTCGCCGCATTCGAAGCGAAGGTCGCGCGGGCGCGGCAGGCAGCAGAAAGCGACGGAGATCCAGTGCTGTCGTTCGTGGCATCGCAGTGGGACCGGAAGCGTTTTCCGGCCACTCCGGAGCTGGTGGTGCTGGAGACGCGGCCGGGAGTTCCGCCGGAAACCAATCTGCAGGTCTATCTCGATGACCAGCTGGCGCGCTCGGACAAGAACGTGCGCACCGGGCGCGCGCAGACTTTCACCATCGAGTTGGAGCCGGCCCTGTTCGTCGATCGCATCGAATGCGTCACCGCGTGCAACGCGGAGGTCTCGAACAGCATCATTTTTCGGGGACGGCGCGGGGGAATCGAATACGCGAAGTTCAAGAAGGCGATCCATGTCGCCGACATCACCGATGCCGCGCACGAGGTGGCGGTCGCTCCGGCACCCGATCACCAGCAGCCGGAGTGGGCCATGCACATGCGTGGCTACAGTTTCGACTCGCTGGGATACTCGCTGCTCCCCGCACACACCTACTCGGTCCGCGTCGATTCCACGCTGGAAGCAGAAGACGGGCAGACGCTCGACCATCCCTGGATGGCCATCGTCGAATACGGGCACCTCACCGCGTTCACCAGCTTCGGCGACGGCCATGGCGTGTGGGAATCGAGTGGCGGCCCGCTGCTCCCGTTTCATTCACGAAACTTCCGATCGGTGCAGCAGTGGCTGAGCCCCATCGGTATCGAGCAGCTTTTGCCGACCATCCTCGATCTCGAAAAGGTTGCTTTTCACAAGGCGCCGGGGACCGTTCCCACCGACCGCAAGCTCAATCCCGTTGCGGACAAGACGCAATCGTACGGACTGGATCTCTCGCCAGTGCGGGCCGGTCAGGGGTCCGGGATCGTCTGGGTGGCCATCAAAGCGGGCGAGCCCATTCCCCGTGCCCTCCGCTACGACGACGACATCACCGCCACCATCGTGCAGGTCACCAACCTCGGGCTCTCCATCAAGGACAGCCCGCAGAATACGGTGGTGCTGGTCACCCGCCTCGACGATGCCGCGCCGGTCGCCGGCGCGCGAGTCTCCATTCGTACCGTTGACAACAAGATTTTCTGGAGCGGCCTCACCGATGAGCGCGGGCTCGCGGTGGCCCCCAATACCGACCTGCGGATGAAGCGCGGTCCCATGCCTGCCACCGGCGACGGAGAAGGCGAAGATTTCGAAGGGGGATGGCAGGCCCTGGAGAAGCTCCACTTCATCGTGACCGCGGAGAAGGACGGCGACATCGCCTATGCCGCCAGCGACTGGCACCAGGGGATCTCGCCGTGGGATTTCAGCGTGAACTTCAATCTCAGCGAGGCAGAGCCGCTTCTGCGCGGCTCCGTCTTCACCGATCGAGGCGTGTACAAGCTCGGAGAGGAAGTGCACGCCAAGGCCATGCTCCGCAGCGACACGCCCACGGGCATCCAGCTGCTGCCGCCCAACACCAAGGTGGAGATCCTCGTTCACGATTCGCACGACAAGGAAGTCGACAAGCGGACCGTGACGGTCAATGAATGGAGTAGCGCGGAATGGACCATGCGCGTTCCCACCGACGGGGTGCTGGGCAGCTACCGGATCGACGCTTCGGTGCAGGGACAGCAGCTCACCACCGGTGGTAATTTCCTGGTGGCCGCCTATCGCCGCCCCGACTTCCGCGTCGACGTCACGCTGACCTCGCCGAGCACTCTGGCCGGCACCAAGCTCACCGGCGCGATCGCCGGCCGCTACCTCTTTGGCGGTGCGATGTCTTCCCGGCCGGTGAAGTGGACCTACGCCCGCATTCCGTTCGATGACGTGCCG
>JBDSGC010000125.1:0-11866 GCA_039919215.1 Thermoanaerobaculia bacterium
TCACCGGTCTCCTCCGATCACCTCAACGTCCGCTACCGCACCATCGAGAAACCGCGCGAGGTCATGGGCATCACGCCGGCGTACGGCCCGATGAACGATGTCCACGTCGCCAGCGGCCGCTTCATCAGCGACAGCGATCTCACCAGTGCCGCTCGGGTGACCGTGCTGGGCACCGAGCGCGCCGAAGAATTTTTCGGGAGCGAGAACCCCATCGGGAAGACCGTGACCATCGGCGGCACCGGCTATCTGGTGGTGGGAGTGATGGAGGAGAAGTACTTCAGCTTCGATCACAAGCGCAACGTGATGCGCTGGATGAACCGGCAGATGTACATCCCCATCACCACCTTCGTGACCCGGCGGGGACAGTCGCTGATGCGCGGCAAAGTGTCGTCGATGAATGCCAGGATGCGCGACGTGAAACGGGCCACCGATGCCGTGGAGCAGATCGAGCACGTGCTGGCCCGCGAGCATGGGGTGAAGGATTTCGAGGTCCTCTCCCGTGTGGCTAACCTCAAGCGCAACGAGGACAACAACAAGATGTACGACATGACCTTCATGGTCTGCGGGATCATCTCGCTGCTGGTCGGCGGGATCGTGGTCATGAACATCCAGCTGGCGTCGTTCAACGAGCGGGTGCGGGAGGTGGGGACGCGCAAAGCGGTCGGCGCGTCGCCGGCGCAGATCTTTTCCCAGTTTCTCTCCGAGTCGATCGTGGTGTCGGTGTTCGGTGGGTTCATCGGCCTGTTCGTAGGGCGGCTGTTCACCAATGGCATCGCCGCTCTGACGAAGAATGCGGCCGTGGTCACGCCGGACACCGTGGTCAAGGCCATGATCTTCGCGGCGGGGACCGGGCTGGTGTTTGGCATGTATCCGGCCATCCGGGCCTCGCGGCTGAACGCCATCGAAGCGCTGAGGACGGAATGAGCGAGTCCAGCACGGAGTCCATCGATCGAAGGCGGCGGGGAGAAGGGTCCCTTTTCGAGCAACAAAAGGCCCCCTCATCCGCCTTCGGCACCTTCTCCCCACTGCGGCGGGGAGAAGGAACTGTTGGTCGCACATCGGAAAGCGTAGAGGGCACTCATGTACATCGGTGAGAGCATTCGCACCAGTCTGGAGGAAGTGAAGGCGCATCCGCTGCGCTCGTCGTTCACTCTGGTGGGGATCGTTCTGGGAACCCTCGCTCTGGTGGTGGTGCTCTCCGTGCTCGATGGAGTGGCCGCCTCAGTGTGGGCGGGCTTTGAAGACCTGGGCATGGACGGCGTGCTGGTGCTCGCTCCAAAAAAACCGGTGGACCGCATCGAGCAGGCCAAAGCCCATCTCTCGCGCGGAATGAGGGTCGAGGACGTCAGGTCGTTTCAGGGGAGTGAGTTGATCAACTCCATTGGTCCGGTTGGCGAGAACCGCGTGGTGATCACCGCGGGGCGGGTGACCCGAAGGGTGAATGTGTACGGGATCACCAGCCAGTTCGTCAGCATCAAGAAGCGGAAAGCCGTGGAGGGGCGCTTCCTTGGCGAATCGGATCAGCAGTCGAAGGCTCCGGTGTGCGTTCTCGGATACAAACTCAAGGAGCAGCTGTTCGGCGGGGACACCGCCGTGGGGCAGCAGGTCACCGTAGGCGGACGCCGGCTGACGGTCATCGGAGTGGGCACAAAGTTCAACATGCAGTTCGTCAACGATGACGACATGCGCAAGGAAACCGGCGGCCTGTACCTCCCGTTCTCGGTTTACCAGGAGATGTTCGGCCGCGCGAATGCGATCTCCTATCTATTGGCCCGCACTGCCGATCCGGAGAAGAGCATCGAAGCCGAGGATGAGGCCACTGCCGTCATCGCCCACGCGCACAACGGAATCCACGACGTGCGTGTCGAGAACGTGGGAAAAGATATCCTCAAGGAGCGGGGGAACGTACAGAGCATCCTGCGCAACTGGCGCATCGTCTTCTTCTCCATCGCCGGAGTCTCGCTGCTGATCGGCGGGGTAGGCATCTTCTCCGTGCTCCAAATCTCGATCTCCGAGCGGCTGTTCGAGATCGGCCTGCGCAAGTCGATGGGCGCCACCGACGGGGAAATCTTCATGCAGTTCCTGATCGAGGCGGTGACGCTCTCGTTCGTTGGTGCACTGATCGGCGTCGGCGGCGGCATTTCCCTGGTGAAGGTCATCTCCGGATTCTTCCCCGCCGGCCTCCCGGTCTCGATGTTCGGCCTGACGGTGGCCAGCGGCTTCGCCATCTCCATCGGTTTGCTGGCCGGTCTGTATCCCTCCATCAGTGCCTCGAGGCTGGAGCCGGTGGAAGCGCTACGGTCCTGAACGCCAGACCTTGTTGGCGTGAACCTGGCGACCGCGGCGCCGCTTCTGAGCCAGTGTCTCAGTGACCAGCAACGTCACGCCGCGATTCACCACGCTGACCCCGCGGACCCTTCGCCGAGGTCGGGAGCGGGGTCGGCCGCCTGTGCACAGATCTCGCAACGAAATTCGTTCCTCAGGAGGATTTCACCATGAGAGTCTTTGGCTCCATCCTTGCCGCGGCGGCACTGTGTGTCGCCCCCGCCATCGCCCAGGTCACCACCAGCACCACCGGAACCAGCATGACCGCGACGGTCAGCACTCCGCCGATCACAAGCACCCACGTCCACACCGGCGTGGCCACCCATGAGACCACCCGCTCGACCACCGCCGTGGGCGGAACGGCAACCCGCACCACCACCCACACCATCACCAACCCCGCTCACACCAAAGTGATCACGCATACCAAGGTCAAGAGCAAGTCCAAGCCGCGGAAGAAGGTTCATCACAAACACGTAGTCATCGAAGAGCACCACGAGATCAAGACCTCCACACACTGAGGCCAGCACGGCCGGCGGCGTTGGTTCAAAGCGTCCGCCACCGTTTTCGCTTCAGCCACTTTCCCGGCCTGGTTGAATCGGGCATGACAGGGTTGACGATCGTTTGAAGGGCAGGCCGCCGTGGCCTGCCCTCTTCCCGTTTAAGAAGTGTTGACGATGCACGCCGGCAGGCGTGCCGGACATTAGCCGGTGGCAAGCGCCGCAGGCGCGCTGCCACCGGACGAAAGCGATCCAAAACAACGCGCACCCCAGCGGGGTGCCGGAGATTTCCACCGCGGTCGGATCGCGTTCGGGGCCGTTCAGCTGGTGGCAGCCCGCTTTCGATGCCCGCCCGCCCCCGACGTGCGTGCGGGCCTTTACCATTAGGAGCCTGCGCGGCAGAACTTCTGGAGCGTGATCTTGACGGAGCCTTGGGCAACCAGCGGTGCCGGCGGAGCCTTGGGCAACCAACGTCGCCGGCCGTGCCGGCCCGGCCTAGCCGGTGAAGCTCTTCACGTCTCCCGGCTTCCGCAGCATCTTGTCCACCTCGAATGAGTGCTGCGTCTCCTGATAGATCATCTGGCGCGCGTACTCCTCGATCCAGATGATCTTCCCTTCCACCAGCTCGAGGAGTTCGCGATAGAGCTGCAGTCCGGTCTTTTCGTTGTCCATCGCCTCGCGCAGGATGTCGCCGACGTCGTGCTTGTGCGTCTCCAGCAGCGTTCCGATGGACAGCGACGGATGCTCTCCCAGAGCGGTGATCATCTCGCCGGCCTGCTGCGCGTTGATCATGGACTCGGCGGCCTGCTCGCGCAGCCAGGAAACGATGGGGATGCGGTTGTATCCGAAGACCATGAAGGAGTAGTGCGTGTAGCGGACCACACCGGCCAGTTCCGCTTCCAGGATCTTGTTCAGTGCGGCCACGATGGATGCGGTTTGCTTCGCTTCGTTCATCAGGACTCCTTGCGTTCGTGTTGCAGTTCGACCGAGTTCAAAGTCACCCCGCCAGTGCGGTCAGGGCTTCGCCGGTGAGCCGAAAGATGCGCCAGTCGTCCAGCGGGGTCGCCCCCAGGCTCTTGTAGAAGTTGATGGAAGGTTCGTTCCAGTCGAGCACCGCCCATTCCACCCGGCCACACTGCCGCTCCTGCGCGATGCGCGCCAGCCGGGCCAGCAGCGCTTTTCCGTAGCCACGACCGCGCATCTCCGGCTTGACGAACAGATCCTCCAGGTAGATCCCGGGACGCCCCAGGAAAGTCGAGAAATTGTGGAAAAAGAGGGCGAAACCAGCCGGGGTCCCGTCGCACTCCCCGAGGATCACCTCGGCGTAGCGCCTCTCGCCGAACAGCACCCTGCGCAGTTGCTCTTCGGTGCACACGACGAGGTGGTCCAGACGTTCGTAGACAGCGAGGTCGCGGATGAACTGCAGGATGAGCGGCACGTCGCTCTCGACGGCATTGCGGATCTGGAGAGGTTCCATGCGTGCGATCATACCGGCGATGCGCAGACCATTCCGAGCCGCTGGGTTTCTCGTGCTGTTCGTGTTGCTGAGCCGGTCCGCGCTGGCCTCCGCGCCGGTGCCGGCCGCACGTCCTGGTGACGGTCCCGCTGTCGCGCGGCACCTCGAAGTGAAGGTGACGCCGGAAATGATCCGTCACAGCCGGATCAACGACGCTCTGTATTTTCTCAGCTACCTCTATGAGATCGCCGTGCTGCTGCTGGTGCTGGCAACCGGCTGGTCGGCCCGATTGCGCCAGGCCGCATACCGATGGTTGCGCTGGCCCTTCACTGCAGGCATGGTCTATTTCGTCCTGCTCACGCTGGTGACCACCGTGCTGGAGTATCCGCTCTCATTCATCAGCGAGTTTCTGGTCCCTCATCGGTTCGCCTTGACCGACCAGACGTTCGGCGCCTGGATGCTCGATTTCGGCAAAGCCCTGCTGGTCAATCTGGCCATCGGTTCGGTGCTGGCTGCGCTGGTTCTGGCAGGAATCCGGCGCGTCCGTCGGTGGTGGCTGGTGCTGTGGCTGGGCTCCATTCCCCTGATCGTGCTGGCGGTTCTGGCCACACCGCTGATCATCGATCCGATCTTCAACCGCTTCGAGCCACTCCGCGACGGCGTGCTGCGTCAGGCGCTGCTGGAAGAAGCCTCGCGAGCGGGCATCGAAGGAAGCCGCGTGTACCAGGTCGACAAGTCGAAGCAGACCAAGACGATGAACGCCTACGTGACCGGCATCGGTCCCTCCAAGCGCATCGTGCTCTGGGACACCCTGCTGGCGAAACTCGATCGAGAAGAGATCCTCGCGGTGATGGGACACGAGATGGGCCACTACGTGCTCCGTCATCTCTGGAAGGGGATGGCCTTCGGGATTCTGGTTTCGTTCTTCGGGTTCTACTTTGCTCAGAAAGGGTACGAATGGGGCTTGTCCCGATGGGGCGCGCGCTGGAAAATCGCCAGCCCGGGCGACGCAGCCTCGCTGCCCTGGCTTTTGCTGGTGAGCACGTTGATCACCTTTTTCCTCAGTCCGGTGACGTCCGGCTACTCCCGGCACGTGGAGCACCAGGCCGACATCTTCGGGCTGGAACTGACGCATTTCAACGAGCCGATGGCCAGCGCCTTCGTGAAGTTCGCCGAAGACTCGAAGCAGGATCCGCGGCCGCCCGCATTCATCGAGTGGTGGCGCTACTCCCACCCCTCGTTGGGCCGCCGGATCGATTTCGTCCTGAAGTACAAGCCCTGGGAATCGGGAGCGCGCGGGGAGAGTGCCAGGCCGGAGTGACCCAGTTGCCGGCTCCGAACCGCGGTCTCACCGAGCGAGAGACTCTCTCAGACGCGGCGCGCTGAATCCCGGATCCGCTCCACCAGCAACTCGCTCATGGCCACAGCGAACTTGGCCAGCAACTGTGGTTCGAAAGCCAGCCCCTCGGAGAGCGACCGTTTGTCCCAGGCGCGCACAGTGACCGTCTCTTCCCCTGCACGAACGGAGACGGAGCGGGGCGAGTCATCGATGAAGGCCACTTCCCCGAGCACGTCGCCCGGCCCGACCGTAGCCACCACGATCGGCTTCCCGTCGCGCATGGCCACGATGTCGAGGTGGCCGTCCTCGATGGTGAAGAGGGTGGAATCCAGATCGCCCGCGCGGATCAAAAACCCGCCGGCGGCGATTTTCTTCTGGTCGCCGATTTTCTCGACGCGGTCGCGTTCTTCTTCTGTGAAGTAGCGGAACAGCGGGTGGTCGGACTGCTGCGGGAAGAGTTTATTCATTGGTTGTAGGTGCCCTTCGGATATTGCACGAACTTGCCATCGCGGTAAACGATATCTTCATTCACGTCCGTGAAAGACTTTTCCTGGACGGCGCGAAGCGACCCTGGAGAGAACTTCCCGTCGGCCCCGGCGCTGGCCACCGCGTAGTGGTCACATCCCGGCGTGCTCGGGTCTTCATTCCAGCATTCATAGCGAATCGGGCGTCCCCACTCGTCAGTGAGCAGAGCCTGGTTGTGGAGGTAGGTTGGCGTCAACTGCTTCGCCAAATTCTCCGGGTCGGGGTAGGAGTGAAGCTCGTCGTGATACGACTCGATCAAAGTTCCCAGGGTTCGCAGATTGGCCATCGTGCGCTTTTGACAGATCCCGTCCACCCGGCCGCATCCTGCCAGGATGAGCGAGGCCACCAGCGCGATTCTCAGGACCAGGTGATGCTCCATTCGCAATGGGGAGCCCCTTTCGCGTAGCACTGGGTCTGGACGGCGCGCAGATTTTTGGCTCCGGTCATCTCCCCCATGCGCTCGATCCATCCGGTGATGCGGGCACATCCCACTGCCTCCGAGGGGAAGTTGAGGATCTTGAGCGTGGCCCCTCGATCGGTCTGGTTCTCCACCCGCATGTCTCCGCGGTTGTAGAGCGAGGTCCACATGGCTGAGGCTTTGCTCAGCAGGGCAGCCGGAGTGAGCACCAGAGCGAAAAAGCGGTAGATCCCCTTGATCGCTTCTCCAGCCGCTTCCCGGCCAGCGCGCCTGGCGAATGCATCCGCCGTCTCTCCCTTGACTCTCGCAGACTCCTCGGTGAGCTGATTCAGGATGAAAACGGGAATCGTCTCGGTGGCCAGAACCGGAGATGCCAGACGTGATGCGAAGGGAGGGGGAAGTACCGACAGCGCAGCCTTTCTCTGTTCCGCCGTCAGCTCTTTCTCCAGAAAGCGCTGCAGGCTTCGAACGGGAGATCCTTTGACTGTGACGCTCTCGTCTCGTGGCATGGTGGTCTCCACGCGATTCACTGCGGAATCAGACCGGAATGCCGTGAGTATAATCCGCGCCGGGCGGGGGGAGCGCTTCGAAGGCCGGCCAGCAGTGCCGGGCGCCGTTGGGATTCCGACCCGCTTTGGAGGGTGCCCATGGATCAGACGTCCGCAGCGCACGAGGCCAGTACCGCCATCGCCGTCGCCGAGGAAAGCAACAACCCGAAGTTCGGAACGAAGGACAAGCTCGAAGAGCTCTGTGTCAACACCATTCGCTTCCTGTCCATCGATGGCGTGGAAAAAGCGAAATCGGGTCATCCCGGAGCGCCGATGGGGATGGCCGACATGGCTTTCGTCCTGTGGACCGAGTTCCTCCGTCACGATCCGAAGTCGCCGCACTGGCTCGACCGCGACCGCTTCGTGCTCTCCGCCGGCCACGCCTCCATGCTCCTTTACTCGCTCCTTCATCTCACCGGCTACGAGGAGATGACCATGGAGCAGCTCCAGTCGTTCCGTCAGTGGGGATCGAAGACGGCGGGCCATCCCGAATATGGCGAGGCGCCGGGGATCGAAGTCACCACCGGCCCGCTCGGTCAGGGATTTGCCAACGCCGTGGGGATGGGCATCGCCTCCAAGATGATGGCGGCCCGCTTCAACAACGGGGAGGGCACCTTCCAGCCGGTGCAGAGCAAGATCTACTGCATCTGCTCCGACGGCGACCTGGAAGAGGGCATCAGCTCCGAGGCCGCCTCTCTGGCCGGCCACCTCGGTCTGGGCAATCTGATTTTTCTCTACGACGACAACGACGTGACGCTCGACGGAGACAAACGGCTCTCGTTCTCCGAGGACGTGAAGAAGCGCTTCGAAGCGGTGGGCTGGCACGTGCAGCGAATCGATGGCCACGACCGCTCCGCCGTGCGGAAAGCCATCAAGAAAGCGCAGAAGGTCGTCGACCAGCCTTCGATCATCATGGCCAGGACCATCATCGGTCAGGGCAGCCCGAAGTTTCACGGTACGTCGCGCGCTCACGGCGAGCCGCTCGGCGCCGAGGAAGTGAAGGCAACCAAAGAGGCTCTGGGCTGGCCCACCGAACCGACCTTCTATGTGTCGGCGGAGGTTCAGGCTGAATACAAGCGCAAGGTCAAGAAGCTCGCCCGCGAGCACAAGAGCTGGCACAAAGCGATGACCGAATGGCGTTCGTCCAACCCGCAGCTGGCCACGCTCTGGGATGGCTACTGGTCCCACACGCTGCCGGAAGGATTCGAGAATCAGCTGGTGGCGGCAGCGAAGAGCGACAAGCCGGCCGCGACGCGCGACCTGTCCAATCAGGTCATTCAGGCCATCGCGCCCATCGCGCCGTTCGTCATCGGTGGCGCTGCCGATCTGGCCAGTTCGACAAAGACGAATTTCAAGGAGGGCGGGAGCATCGAGCGGCCGAAAGGTGAGGACAGGAATGCCCCTCCCGCCAGCATGTTCGCCGGCCGCAATCTGCACTTCGGCATCCGCGAGCACGCCATGGGCGCGGCCATCAACGGCATCACGCTCTATGGCTCGTTCCGCGCCTTGGGATCGACGTTCCTGATCTTCTCCGACTACATGCGACCGGCCATCCGCCTGGCCGCGCTGATGCATATCCCGTCGATCTTCGTCTACACGCACGACTCCGTATTTCTGGGAGAAGACGGACCGACCCACCAGTCGATCGAGCAGCTCGCCTCGCTGCGTCTCATCCCCAACATGACCTTGTTCCGTCCGGCTGACGGCGCGGAGACGGCGATGGCCTGGGCGTACGCCATCGGCAGCAAGCACGACGGCCCGACCATCATCGTGTGCACGCGGCAGAAGCTCGATCCGATTGTGCGCGGCGCTTCCTTCGATGCCCACGCGGTCTGGCGTGGGGCGTATGTTCTGGATGGCTACCAGGATGGCGACATCACGTTCCTGGCCACCGGATCGGAGGTCTCGCTGGCCATCAAGACCGCGGAGCTCCTGCGCGGGCAGGGCACGCGAGCACGGGTGGTTTCTGCGCCGTCGCTCGACCTGTTCGGACGACAGGATATGGCCTATCAGGACGAGGTGCTCGGCGACCGCAGCCGGATCGTGGCCATGGAAGCGGGGCGCTCGGATGGCTGGTACAAATGGGTGAATCGTGACGCGCTGGTCATCGGAATCGATCGCTTCGGCGCATCGGCCCCCGCCGAGGTGATTGCCGAGCACTTTGGTTTCACGCCGCAGGCAATCGCGAAGAAGATCGGGGAGTGGCGGAAGTAGTTGCGTAGCGGCGGTTCCGGCCGGCGGGAGCGCGCGAAGGCGCGCTTCACAGATCAGCCCCCGGCTCTGCTGGGGGAAACCCGATGGCGTTCCATTGCGGCCGCCGTTTTTCTGGCGCTACGCGGTTCCCCGGGCCGAGCCCGGGGTTGGATTGCCTGGCGCGCCTGCGCGTGCCCACCATTCGCCCTGCGAACTCGCGACCGGTGGCTGGAACGCTTCACTGAGCCAAGGAACAGCGCGATGCAGGGCTGTTGAGATCTCGATGACACATCTTCAAGCGAGTTCCCTCTCCCCGCCGCAGCGGGGAGAGGGTCCGCGAAGCGGGGGTGAGGGGTGCTCTCCTGCACTCATGAGCGACCCCTCATCCGGCCTTCGGGGTGCAACCTTCTCCCCGCTGCGGCGGGGAGAAGGAACTCGATCGGCGAGGCGTCGTGGTGTGTGCATTAGAAGCCGCGCAGACGGCGAAGGATCTGCACCGACGGAACTGCTCCCAGCAACATCCTCGTGATGCAGATCCTTCGCTTCCCGCCCGCCACCCACGCCGCTCAGGATGACGGTTGGTGGATTTTTTCACAGCCACTGAGGGCCGCCGGGGAATGCAGGGACCTGGGACGACACACTCGAAGCGTCACGCGTGGATGGGTCATCCGCGCACTCGCTTCGATTATCCTTCGCCTCCATGAAGATGTTTCTCGCCTCGCTCCTGCTTGCCGCCAGTGTCGTCGCGCAGCCGCTCTCCATCGAGGACTACGCCACGATGCCGACGCTTTCCTCGCCGCGCTTTTCTCCTGATGGAAACCGCGTGGCGTATCTGGTGACGCGGGCGGACTTCGATCGCAGCGCCTACATCTCCCAGATTCATGTGATCGATGCCGACGGCCGCAACGCGATGCAACTCACCCGAGGCACTTCGTCGTCCACCTCGCCGCGCTGGTCACCTGACGGGTCCCGCATCGCATTTCTCTCCGAACGCGACGGTGGGAAAAACGCGATCTGGCTCATCGGCGCCACCGGCGGTGAGGCCGAAAAGTTGACCAGTCAGACCTTGGCGATCCGGAGATTCGATTGGTCGCCCGATGGAAAGTCGATCGCCTTCACGGTTTCCGATGCTCCCGGCCCCGAGGAGGAGAAGCGCATCAAGGAGCATGACGATGCGAGGGTGGTGGGGGAGCCGCGGGGAGCGATCCACCTGCACCTGATCGACATGACCTCGCGTCAGGTGCGGCGCCTGACCAAGGGTCCGTTCTCCATCGCCGCATTTGCCTGGTCTCCGGATGGGGAAGCGCTGGCAATCCAGCGCTCCGAAGCGGAGGGGCTCGATGACTACTTCCATGCCGATCTCTATCTGCTTTCCCTTCGCGACGACAACCGGATGCGGCCGCTGGTGGTTCGTGCCGGAGTGGACGTTTCTCCGCAGTTCTCACCCGACGGAAAGTCCATCGTCTTTCTGAGCTCCGGAGGAGTCTTCGACTGGCTTCGCGAGGCGGAGCTGTACTCCGTTCCGATGACCGGCGGAGCTCCGCGCCTTCTCTCGAAGGCATACGGCCGCACGCCTGACTCCTTCTTCTTCAGCGGAGACGGCAGGACGATCTGGTTCAATGGTCCGTGGAACTCGACCTCGCAATTGTTCCGGCTGGGGAGCGATGGCGCGGCGTTTCGCGACGTCAGCCGCGTCGCCGGATTAGTGGCGGAGGTCGATGTTCGCAACGGCCGTGCTGCGTTCGTCTACCAGACGCTGAACGCCCCACCGGAGCTGCACATCAGCGCGCTGGATGAGTTCCGGCCACGCCCACTGACTCACCTCAACGACGCGCTTCGCAGTCGCACCCTCGGCGAAACGACGTTGATCCGCTGGAAGAATCCGAAAGACGGATTGGAGATCGAGGGATTGCTGACGCTTCCACCAGGTTATGTGGCCGGCCGCCGTTATCCGACCCTCACCTTCGTACACGGAGGCCCGGCCTCCCGCTTCGATCAGGGATTTCTCGGGTATCTCGGGGCGGTGTACGCGCCGCAGGTTCTGGCCTCCCGCGGCTTTGTGGTGCTGCGGCCGAACCCCCGCGGCACTGGCGGGTACGGCCAGCCGTTCCGTGCCGGAAACGTGGCCGATTGGGGCGGCATGGACTGGGTGGATATCAACGCCGGTCTGGACAAACTCCTGGCGGATGGCATCGCCGATCCGCAGCGCCTGGGAATCATGGGCTGGAGCTATGGCGGGTTCATGACCGCGTGGGCGGTCGGGCACAGCGATCGGTTCAAGGCCATCAGCATCGGCGCGCCGGTGGTCGACCTGCTCAGCTTTCACGGCACCACCGACATCCGCGAGTTCATCCCCAACTATTTTCCGACGGCGCCGCAACCGGCGGCGTCACCGGCGATGGCCGCCGACGCGGCAGCGCTGGAATCGCTGAAGGGGACCCCGTTCAGCCTCGAACTGCTCCGGGAACGCAGCCCGTTGTGGCATCTGAAGAAGACGAGCGCGAAGGTACTGATCCAGCACGGCGAGGCGGACGATCGGGTGCCGCTCTCGCAGGGCACCATGCT
>JBDSGC010000126.1:0-7857 GCA_039919215.1 Thermoanaerobaculia bacterium
CGTCCCTTGCGGAACTTCCTGGTACCGTCGAGAGTGAAGACCTCACCGGGGGCAGCTGGTTGAAAGCCTCCTACTTCCTGGGGTTCTGCCTCGCTACATAAAGGTACGCCAGGAGCATAACAACCGCGACTCCGCCAACAATACTTACAATCAGTCCGCCGTTCATCGGCTCCTCCGGCCTGGCATTCGCGTACGGTCTAACGGATTCTCGGTTGCGCCTTCGTGCTGCACGCGAGAAGTATTGCACTGCGACTCGACAAGTGGCGGCACCAAGTCCGCTGCGACCGACAGTCAGGCGCGCGGCCACCTGCGGCGCAGGGCGGACACGAAGACGTCATCCGCGCGTGTGGAAATGAGATCCAGCGGCGAATGTCCGCGAGCCCACGCCAGCGCGAACGTCGTGGCCAGAAGCACCAGTGTCAAAGCGACGTTCTGCCAGGCGTTCAGTGCCCACTGGCCCGACCACACCAACTCGCGCGAGCTGAACGGAAGCAGGTAGGGGATCGGCCATTGGTAGCCGTCTGGTCCTCGAGAGCCCAGTAAGTCGCACAGAAAATGGACGTTCGCACCAAGGAATGCGAGGGCCGCTACGAGAAGACGACGGCTGCGGACGATGGTGAAGGTAATCAGGCTGACGACAGAAGCAAACACGAGGTTGTGTCCGAGGATGTGGTGATATTCGGTCCACCACAACAAAGGGTGATCACTCGCCCGGGTCGCGAGCTCGAACGGAAGCCCGAATCCATCGAGGTCCGGAGCGATGCTCGATAGAACGACCGCTGCTCGTGCGGGCCTCTGGAGGCCGGGCACAGACTCGGCCAAGCACCATCCAACAAGGGCATGAGTGATTGGATTCACGAGAACGACCGCCTAGCGAACCCTCGCCTCAGCGGCCGGGCTGCGCACGCCGAATCGTACCTCACCGCAGAGCAGCAGAGAGCGGTGTCAACCAAGTTCCGGGACCACTTTGTCAACTATGTGCCCGACCGTTCAGGTGTCCGACGATAGCTAAAGACTCGTCGCCCGTCGCGCCACGACGTAATCCAGGGAGAAACGGTCCGCCTCGCGAGGGATGAGCAAAATCAGTAGCAAAAGCGCCAGACGCGGAACCACATGCTCGTGAAATGGATAGAGCGGCTCATGGAGAAGATGCCCGAAGGTGACGATTACCAAGACGAACCCGAGCGCGAGAAGAGCCTCGTAAACTCGCCAACCCACCAGGACCAGCATACCGGCGATGAATTCCACAAACGGGATCGCAACGCCTACGGCCCATAGCGACCAAGTGGGGAGGAACGTGTCTTGGTATGGAAGAAACCAGTTGCGCACGTGCCCTTCCGGAGTGAGCGAAAACACCTTGAACGCGCCGGCCATGACGAAGATGAGCCCCAGCACCAACCTCGCGAAGAGCACCGCCCAGGCACGCTGCCGCAAGAACTGCGATTCGATGGGGGTCACAGCGCACTCCTTCCGGCCGAACACCAAACCCTGCCATTGCCTAGAGCCAGTGCCCTAACGGACCCGCGCTTCAGCCGCGTGGCCCGCGAAGACGGATGATAGCTCAAGCGGAACCCACCAGCGCAGCGGGCCACGTCGGCTGCAAGCGTCAGTTAGACCGCCGCAACAGTTAGGTGACCTCGCGCTTATGGCTTGAGGTTGAGTGACGCACTACCGTTCTGTGAGTCGAATGGAACAGAGTTGTGATCGTGAGATACAAACCACTTGTCGCCCACTTTTCGGTAGCCTGTGGTGGTGCGAAACCACATATCGACTTTGTCTCCGCTCTTGACCGTTCCAGCGACCCGCGTAAGGCAGTGACTGAAGGCGACGTGATCACCAGCTACGATGATGATGTCTTGACACTCGTGTTGGATCGGCGTGTCGAACGAGGCAAACCACTGCTCGACTCGCGCACGCGTTGAGGCGGCACCGACGTGTTGCAGAGGATCGACGACATCGAACGATACGGTGTCGGACGCGACATGCGACATGAGCGCGACTACGTCCCTGGCGCGCACCGCTCGGCTCCGCTCGTCAATCAGCGCTCGGATCTGTGCTTCATTGCTTGAGAGGGCCGGAGTCATGAGCGCGAGGCTATCAGAATTGGCAACGGTGCCAGGGCCGAGCAGTTGTTCCTTCACCCTTTCGGTGATCGACCACTCTTTACCTGGCTGGGGATCGGTGGCAGGAAAGCTGAGGAAGTCCCAATCCCCATCTTGCCCCATCGAGCGCTGAATCATATTTCGGGTCGATCCGTTCGCTTCGCGGGACCCATTCTCCAGCGCGGTAGACTGACGCGCTGACGATGAAGCCCTTCCTCACCATCCAACAGGCCGGTGCGTCTTATCCCGTTTTTGTGGCGCGCGAGCTGCTGGATCGGGCCGGGGATCTCACCGGCGCTCGGGGCAAGGTGTTTGTGATCACCTCGGAGGCGTTGCTGGAGAGATTTGGCCGGCGGGTCGCCGACTCCTTTTCGCCCCAGGCCACCATCGTGGTGATGGAGGAAGGGGAGGCAGTCAAGTCCATCGCCAGTGCGCATGAGGTGGTGACGAAGCTCCTGGATGGGGGCGCCCGGCGCGATTCCACCGCGGTGGTCGTCGGCGGGGGGATGATCGGGGACACGGCGGGGTTCGCGGCGTCCATCTTTCTCCGAGGGATCGATCTCGTTCATGTGCCGACCACGTTGCTGGCGCAGGTGGACAGCTCCATCGGCGGGAAGCTCGCGGTGAATCATGAGCGGGGCAAGAATCTGATCGGAAGCTTCTATCCACCGAAGGCGGTGATTTCCGATACCTCCGTGCTGGACGACCTGCCGCCGCGTGAATTGCTCAGCGGCGTGTTCGAGGCGCTGAAGGGAGGAGTGATCGGCGATCCCTCACTCTTCGACCTCTTTGGGCAACGAAGGGAGGCCATCCTGGCGCGGCAGCCGGAGGTTCTCGATGAGCTGGTGCGCAAGGCCATCGAGATCAAAGCGAGGATCGTTTCCGCCGATGAGAAGGAAGCCGATCTGCGGCGCCTCCTGAATTATGGTCACACCATCGGCCACGGACTGGAGACGGCGCTGCACTATCGTCATCTGACCCATGGGGAGGCGGTGGCCTGGGGAATGATCGCGGCGAACGCAATCGCGGTCCGGCGCGGGATCCTCAGCAATGCGGAGCGTCAGCGCATCGACGACGTGATCCGGGCCTGGAATCCGGGAGCTGTTCCCCATCTCGATCCCCATGAGATTCTCGCGGCGACGGAACACGACAAGAAGAATACCGGCAACGCCCGGGTGATGATTTTCCCCCGCAGGGTCGGGGAGTGTGTGGTGGCCAGCGACGTTTCCGAAGAGGAGATCGCGTACGGTATCGCCGCGCTGGGCTTGTAGCCGGCACGGCTGTCCGCGCTGGTTCGCACAGCGGCCGCCACGATTTTCGCCTCAGCCGCGTTGACTCGATCGCCTTGAGTTTGGAGAGGGCGGGCGATCTTTCATCGAGAGTCCTTCTCCCCGCGGACGGGGAGAAGGCGCCGAAGGCGGATGAGGGGCGCTCACTCGACGAAGCTGGACCCCTCATCCCCGCTTCGCGGACCTTCTCCCCTTGTGCGGGGAGAAGGACACTCGATCGAGAGGCTCGCGTTTCTCAACCAATGGCTGCGTCCCGGCGCAGTGCCCCAGCCCACGGCTGCGAAAAACTCGAACGTTGCCTTTCGGAGCGCCGGCGCCACGGCCGGCAAGGATGCCGGCGCTCCGTTCGCTACGCTGCGGAGTAGGAGCCGGTCGACACGGTGGGCAGGCGCTTCACCGGCAGCCTGAGGACCATGCTGGTGCCGACGCCTTCGATGGAGGCCACGCTGATCTCTCCGCCGTGGGCCTCGATGACCTGTTTGACGATGTAAAGACCGAGGCCTGTGCCGCCGCCGCCGCGGAGGGACTTGTTGCCGGTCTGCTTGTATTTGGCGAAGAGTTTGTTCACGTCGTCCGCTTTGATTCCCATGCCGCTGTCGGTCACGGTGATCACGATCGACTCAGGGAGTTCTCCGTTGCGGACGATCTGGGCGCCCACGGAAATGAGACCCTTCTTGGGAGTGAACTTCAGCGAGTTGGAGATCAGATTGATGACCGCCTGGGTGAGCTTCTCCATGCTGCCGAGGACCTGGGGCACCTCGCGTCCGTGGGCGCTGAGAAGGTAGATCTCGTCGCGGCCGGCCACGCTCTGCAGGCTGCGCACGGCGCGCTTGAGCAGTCCGGCGATGCGCACAGGCTCCTGCTCCACGGTGAAACTGCCAGACTGAATCTTGGAGAAGTCGAGAATCTCGTTGATGAGATTCATCATTCGCTCGGACTCGCGCTGTGCCTCCGTGAGCAGATCGGCATACAGCGAGTCCAGCTTGTTGCCCTCCTGCGAGAGCACGAATTCGAGCGTGCCCTGAATGCCGGAGAGCGGACCTCGCAGATCGTGCACGATCTGGGCGGTGAAATCCGACTTGGCCTGCTCCATCTCCCGTTGCTGGGTGACATCCTCGAACCAGAGGGCCACGGCTGGTTCTTCGAAATCTTCGACCACCATGATCCGGTCGATCCGGTAGGTCCGGCCCTGGATGTCGGTATCGGATCCGGTGCCTTCGGCGTCGGGGGCAAAGTAGGCGGGCAGCCAGCCACTCTCGCCGGCGACGACGCGGGCGGCGTCCCGCAACCAGGATTGCCAGGAGGATCCGAAGGTCGACTCGAACGCGGCGTTGTGCCACTTGATCTCCCCGCGCGCGGTGGCGATGGCGATGGGGGTCTTGAGGTTCTCAGCGATTTGATATTTTTTCATGATGGAACGGTGATGGCGCGCTCATTCAGCATCTTGGCCAGATTGAAGAATGTGGTGAACGGATCGAACGGGCTGAGGATCAACAACTTCTGCAGATCCATTCTGCCGTCGATGAGCGAGACCAGGTACCCCTCCTGCGCGCTGAGATTGAAACGGTCGAAGTTGGTCAGAAACTCCGCGCTGAGCTTGGGGACGAGCTGCATTCCCTTCGGATGTGAGAGAAAATCGCGCACCACGGAGTTGCGCACGATCTCCACGTACCCGCGCAGCGAAAGGTCTCCCGGATAGGCTCCGCGCGCTTCGGTCAGTTTTCCGTAGGTGTGCCACGTCCCGTATTGCCGGAGCGAGTCGGCGACCAGTCGTCCCCAGTCAGGGGTCACGGGAGCTTGGGGAGGGGCCACGGAAGACATCGGCCGGGCATTTTACCCTGACTGCAAGTGCGACTGCGCATTCGAGCTACAGGAAGGGCCCACAGGGCGGGACGCCGTCCGGCGCTTTCCACTCCATGGCCAGCCGCAGTCCGCTACACTCCCTCCGTGGCAGAGGTTGAGCACCCCATCACCATTTCCCCAACCGCGCCGCCGAGGCGCGGCAGGCGGCTGTTGATGGTGCTCGTGGCCGTGATCCTGGGAGTGCCCGCAGGATTCACCCTGGCCCACGCCATCCGCGTTCCGATGGTGAAGGCCCTGGAAAATTACCAGCCGGCGATCATCACTCGCGTGTACGACCGCAATGGCCTGGGCTTCGCGGAGTACTCCATCCAGAAGCGGATCGTCGTCCGCAAGGGCGAGATGTCGCCCTGGCTCATCGACAGCATCGTGGCCACGGAAGATTCTGAGTTTTTCCACCACGGCGGGATCAACCCCAAGGCCATTCTTCGCGCCGCCCTGAAAGATCTGATCGCCCGGAAAAAGGTTGAAGGCGCATCCACGCTGACGCAGCAGCTTGCCAAACAGGTCTTCCTGACTCCGGCAAAGGACTTCCGTCGCAAGATCAATGAGGCGTTTCTCTCCGTGGACATCGAGAAAAACTTCACCAAGGATCAGATCTTCGAGCTCTACGCCAATCAGGTCTACCTCGGACACGGCGCGTACGGCGTGGAAGCCGCGTCCCGGCTCTACTTCGGCAAGCACGCCAAAGAGCTGACCATCCCCGAAGCAGCGCTCATCGCCGGGATGATCCGCGCGCCGATGTACTACACGCCGATGACCCATCCGGATCACGCCCTGGCCCGGCGCAATCACGTGCTGCGCCGCCTGCTGGACGAGAAATACGTCTCCCGTCAGCAGTTCGAGCAGGCTCTCAACACGCCCATCGTGCTGGGCACTTACAAGGAGGAGGCGCCGCGCATCGGAGCCTACTTCTCCGAGGAGATCCGGCAGTACATCGAGAAGAGCGACAAGTTCGGGGTGGAGAATCTCTACCAGCGCGGACTGCGGGTCTATTCGACGCTGGACCTGCAACTGCAGCAGGTGGCGGAAACGGCATTGCAGCGCGGACTGCGCTCCTGGGATCGCCGCCGAGGATTTCGCAAGCCGGGGCGCAATCTGGTGGTGGAGGGGATCGATCCGGCGGCGTACCGCGATCCATCATGGAGCAGCGAGCCCTACATCCTGGACAAGCTGTATCCGGCGGTGGTCATGAGCGCGGATCGTCAGGGAGTCACGGCCCGGGTGGGAGGAGACACCATCGCTCTGACGCCGGCGGCGTTCGCATGGACCGGCAGGAGAACGATGGAGTCAATGCTGAAAACCGGAGATCTCATCCACCTCCGGCAGGACGAGGACTCCAAAACGAAAGCGCGCCGGTGGATCCTCGATCAACTTCCCCAGGTGCAGGGTGCCGTGGTCGTCCTCGATGTGAAAACGGGAGAAGTGCGGGCCCTGGTGGGCGGCTACGATTTCCAGCTCTCGAAATTCAACCGGGCCATCCAGTCCCGACGGCAGACCGGTTCTTCCTTCAAACCCTTCGTGTACGGCGCTGCCTTTGAGAAGGGCCTCACTCCGGCCGACACCATCTTCGACGAGCCGATCACGCTGGCCGTGGGGAACCAGAGCTACTCTCCGAAGAATTACTACGGCAAGTACGCGGGCATCGTCACCATCCAGCGCGCCCTGGAGCTGTCCATCAACGTTCCTGCGGTGAAGACCTGGATGATGGTGGGTGGCAATCGGGTCATCGATTTTGCGCACCGCTGCGGTGTGACCGCTGACATCCCGCCATATCCGTCGACGTCGCTGGGATCGGCAGGCGTCTCGCCGATGGAGATGACCGGCGCCTACAACGTGTTCGCCAATCAGGGTGTCTACGTGAAGCCTCGCATGGTCAGGAAGATCGTCGACCAGACCGACCGCGTGCTGGAAGAACAGCTTCCGGAAATCTCCGAAGCGACGCAGGCGCAGGTGGCGTACGAGCTGGCGCATGTGATGCGAGGGACCATCGATCGGGGCACCGCCTACGATGCGCATGTCCTGCCTCCACCTCTTGCCGGAAAGACGGGAACGACCAACGCCTACACCGACGCCTGGTTCATCGGCTTCTCGCCCGAATACTCGGTGGGCGTGTGGGTCGGTTACGACGATCCCAGTCGCTCTCTCGGCGGGGGAGGCAGCGGCGCGGCGGTGGCCCTGCCGATCTGGATCGACATCTTCAAGCAGATGGAGGTTCGGAAGCTGCGAGCGGCCCGGCCGGACTTCGACGTGCCTTCCGGCATCGTGATGGTGCCCATGGACCTCAAGACCGGCCGACGCGGTGTCGGTCCCTGCACGCGCGTGGTGATGGAAGCATTCATCGCCGGTCAGGAGCCGGATAAGGACTGCAGTGGCGCCACCGTCGCCGTCAGCAAGCTGCCGTACTACCTGCAACGGCCCTTCTATCAGGCGAAAGAGCTGGAGCCCACGCAGTCCGCGCCGGACGCCAGCGCGGAGTCGGGAGAGAGCGCGGAGTCGCCGGCTCCGAATGTCGACGAGGGAGCGGGCAACAAGACCACTGCTCCGCCGCCTGCATCGGCGCCGGTTGTGGTTCCGAAGACTCCGGAGCTCGCTCCCACGCCCGC
>JBDSGC010000127.1:0-2780 GCA_039919215.1 Thermoanaerobaculia bacterium
CGCCATCTCGATGTGCCGCCGTAGCCGGTGACGATTCCCAGGCGCGCTCCGGGATGCGAGAAGCGTGATCGCGGCGTGGCCAGCCGGAGATCAAAGGCCATGGCCAGATCGAGCGCACCACCGAAACAGTCGCCATCGATCCAGGCCACCGTCACTGCGGAGAGCTCTGCCAGAGCACGGAAGACCTCCTGTCCCAGGCGGGAAAGTCTCTCCGCCTCCTGGCCGGAGAAGAGGCTCATCTCCTTCATGTCCGCCCCTGCGGCGAACAGTCTGGGACGGGGCGACTGGAAGGCGATCACGCGGACCGCACCTGCTCCGGCCAGCAGTTCGGTGCGCAGGGAGTTGAGCAGAAGACTCAGTTCTTCGAGCGCGGCGCGTGACAGCAGATTCATCCCGCCGTCGTCGAACCAGACCGTAACCCGACTGCCGTCACGGTCGACGCGGAAGCACCGAGGCTCGACGTCGGGCATCGCTCAGGTAGCGTGGACGGCGGCGCGGATGGCCTCGACGGCAGCGGAAGTCGGCGTGCCTGGCAGGAAGATCTCGCGGATTCCCATTTCCTTGAGCCGGGGGATGTCTTTCTCCGGGATGATCCCGCCGGCGAACACGATGACGTCCTGGGCACCCTCCTCCTTCAGCAATCGCATGATCTCGGGAAAGAGGACGTTGTGCGCACCCGACAGAATGGACAATCCGATGGCATCGACATCTTCCTGCACCGCGGCGGCCACAATCTGTTCCGGAGTCTGGCGCAGACCGGTGTAGATGACTTCCATCCCCGCATCCCGCAGTGCCCGTGCGATGACCTTCGCGCCGCGATCGTGGCCGTCGAGACCTGGCTTGGCAATCAGCACCCGGATTTTCTGCTCACTCATGGACTGGTCTCCTGCGCCGCACCGGGCGCTTCGTCGCGGAACACCGAGAGGATCACCAGGTCGTGATAGGTGCCGTCGCGGTAGAAGTCCCGCCGCAGCCGCCCCTCCTGGATGAATCCATGCGACTCGAGCACATGCTTGGCCCGTTCGTTGTAGTCGAATACGTTGATTCGCAGCTTGGCCAGATTCATCTCGTCGAACGCGAAGCGGACCAGGGTCTGGATGGCGTCCTTACCGAACCCGCGATTCCACGCCGAGGGCTCGCCAATGAACAGACCGAACCAGCCGGTGCGCGAGACCCAGTCGATGTCGTGGATGGAGGCATTGCCGATGTGGATCCGGTCGTCTTTCCGTTCCACCGCGAAGTGACGCTCGTTGGCTCCCGGTTGCATCGCACGATCGAGCCACTCGATCTCGTTGCTCAAGGCCATCGGGTAGCGTGACTTGAGCGTGCGGACGATGTTCGGGTCGTTCATCCAGCGGTAGCAACGCTCGGCGTCTTCGCGTTCAAACGCGCGAAGGATCACATGCTCGCCTGCCAGCATGAAACGCCGGCGCCCGCTGGAGGGATCGGGAGCTAAGTCTCGTTCGGTCTGGTTCCCCACGGCCGCGGATTATACGGGCAGGGACCTGGCGCAGCGGTTTCGTCCGCTATGCCCTCAGCCTGCCAGCACAACCTTCGGTCGCACTTCGACCGGCCCGCCCTCGCGCAGGACGTTGATGACCTCGCCGATGGCCACCAGCTGGTCGTGCGGGTTCCCCAGGGCCAGCAGATCGCCTGCGCGGACGGCGACCGACGGCGTCAGGATCACCGGTTGACCCTGCATCATGCGACCCTGTTGCGCCCAGTCGATCCGCAGTTTCTCCAGCGGCAGGTCGACTTCCGAGAGGGGCTGGAAGTGCGGCTTCGCCAGGAGCTCCTCGATGGTTGCCACCTCCATGCGGTCCTGCGAAATGGCCTCCGCGATGGCAAAGCGACCGATGGCCGTGCGGCGCAATTCTTTGAGATGCGCCGGAACGCCCACCGACGCCCCCAGGTCATGAGCCAGGGACCGCACGTAGGTTCCGGCAGAGGATCGCACGCGGAAGCGAGCAGTGGAGCCAGTCACTTCCACGATTTCGAACTCGTACACCGTGACGCTCTTCGGCGTGAGCGCAGCGGTCTCCCCCTTTCGCGCCAGTTCGTAGGCCCGCACCCCTCCGACCTTTTTGGCAGAGAACTGCGGCGGCATCTGCTGCAGCGCGCCGATGAAGGGCTCCAGCAGGGGCTTGAAGTCGATGTGCTCGACACTCACTTCGTTCCGCTCGCCCACCGGCGTTCCGGCCGCATCGTAGGAATCCGTGGCCCAGCCGAACTGGATGACTCCCTCGTACGTCTTCTCCATTCCCATCAGGTAGGCCTGCAGTCGAGTGGCCTTGCCTACGCAGAGGACCAGCAGCCCGGTGGCCAGCGGATCGAGCGTTCCGGTATGCCCGACCTTCTTGAAGTTCGCACGGCGCCGGAACTTCTCGACGACATCATGGCTGGTCGGACCGGAGTTCTTGTCGACCAGCACCAGTCCATCGTTCACGCGTTGCGGGGGGGTGGGCATCGGGTCGCGAAGAATACTCGAAAAAAGACTTTCGTAGCGCCGGCATCCCTGCCGGCCGTGACGCGGGCATCCTGCTCGCGGGAGCTCAGCGAGAAGCGCCGGCTGGAAGCCGACGCCACGGCCGGCAAGGATGCCGGCGCCACGTGCGCTCCGCTCAGAACCACGGCGATCGAGTGACTACGGGCTGAGGCGAAAATCGTGGCGGACGCTTTGCGAACCAACGCCGCCGGCCGTGTCGGCCCGGCCCGGCCTACGCGATGCCGCTCAGAATCCCGATCAGTTTCGTTTTCGCTTCCGCCAGCGGAAAGGGCAT
>JBDSGC010000128.1:0-4276 GCA_039919215.1 Thermoanaerobaculia bacterium
AAGAGCTGCTGATGTCCGGTAGCTCTTCGCGATCGCCTGAATGCCCGGTCTCAAGCCCGCGACGGCGGGAGGGGGCCGGATCGAGCGTGAAGGAGACTCAATGCCGACGACGGCCGATCTCGCGGCCCGGTTTTCCGCAATCATCGCACTGCAGCAGGACGTCCTTGCGGCCGCTTCCGGCGAGGAGGCGGAGCTGCTGAATCTGATCGTGCGGAAGACGGCTGCGATCGCCAGCGGCGGCGGTGCGATCGTGCAACTGCTCTACGACCAGGACCTCGTCTTCCGCGCGGTTTCTGGTCCTCTCGAGCACTTCGTCGGAGCCCACATCGCGACCGAGCAGAGCCTGTCGGGCATCTGCATCCGCGATCGCGAAGTCCTGCGCAGCGACGACTCGGCCTCCGATCCGCGCGCGGATGCCGAGGCGGTTCGGGACATGGAAATCGGCTCGATGGTGGTGGCGCCGCTGCTCGATCACGAGCGGGCCATCGGTGTGCTGACGGTGTATGCCAAACGGAGCCACGCCTTCGAGGATCTCGATGTGTATGTGCTGCGGCTCATCGCCGGCTTGACCTCATCTGCTCTGATGCTGGCCAGGGAGCTCCGCGAGCGAAGGACGTCCGAAGAGCGATACCGCATGCTGTTCGAGAAAAATGTGGCCGGCGTCTTCCGCACCGCCCTCGACGGCACGATCCTCGACTGCAACGACGCGCTGGTCCACGAGTTCGGTTATGCCTCGCGGCAGGAACTGATGCGTCTGAAGGCGAGCGATCTGTATCTGGTTCCTTCCAGCCGCGAGCACCTCCTGGAGAGCCTGCTCCAGCAAGGATCCATGACCAACGTCCATGTTTCCCTCAAGCGGAACGACGGTTCCCCATTCCACGGACTGATGAACATCAGCATCATCCCGGCCGAGGGCGGCGAGGTTCAACTGTTGGGAACCCTGGTCGAGGAATGAAGCCTCAAGACCGGGTCGCTAACGCGGCGATCCAGGCTTGTGGCGCGCTGTGATCGATGGGGACGTTCGGCTGCTTGCGCGCGGTCCATCGGGTCGCCGCAGCTCAGACAATGCCATGGAAGTGGGAGGGTCCGCGCGCGAGTCGCCCGAACCAGAAAGTAGGTGCGCATGATCGTGGCGGAACGCTGAGCAGCCAACGCAGCTGGCAGTCCCGCGATTGCGCCAAAGGTTCTGCACCGCACAGTCACCTGGCGGTTCCCGCTACGAACTTCTTTCAAGCCGAATGGCAAGCCGCTGTCGTCCGTAAGCCGTGCGACCCTACAATGGTCAGCATCCGATGAGTGATGCTGGCGACGAACGCGACCCGCTCGATGGCGACACCGACTACCGGCCCACTCCCCCATCCGGGGACGGCCGGCGACAGGCACTCTCCCGATTTACTCCTGGAACTCTGCTCGGCGATCGCTACCGGATCGTCGCGCTCTTGGGCAGCGGCGGCATGGGAGAGGTCTATCGCGCCGACGATCTGAAACTGGGGCAACAGGTCGCGCTGAAGTTCCTTCCAGAGCACCTCAGCCGCGATCCGCACCGCATCGAGCGCCTCTACGCCGAGGTTCGCATCGGAAGACAGGTCTCCCATCCGAATGTCTGCCGCCTCTACGACATCGGGCAATGGGAGCAGCATCACTTTCTGGCGATGGAGTATGTGGACGGCGAGGATCTCGCGTCACTTCTGCGCCGGATCGGCAAGCTGCCGCACGGCAAGGCTCTGGATCTGGCGCGCGACATCTGCGCAGGACTCGCTGCAGCCCACGGCGTGGGAATCGTTCATCGCGACCTGAAGCCAGCCAACATCATGATCGATGGCCGAGGCAATGCCCGGATCACCGACTTCGGCCTCGCTGCCGTGGCGGAGGAGATCGCCGGGCGGAGCGAAGTTGTGGGGACGCCGCTGTACATGGCTCCGGAGCAGCTGGCCGGGGAGAACGTGTCGCCGAAAACCGATCTTTATGCACTGGGACTGATTCTGTTCGAGATGTTCACGGGGCGAAGGCTGTTCGAATCTGCTTCCTCCGACCTCGCAGCGCGGCGCTCGATCACTGCGTCTCAAAGCCTCTCCAGCCACACCCGCGAGCTGGAACCGGCGGTCCAGCGCGTCATCCTCCGCTGTCTCGAGGAGAAGCCGGAAGCTCGTCCTGCTTCCATCCATTCGGTCATTGCGGCGTTGCCAGGCGGGGATCCACTGCAGGCCGCGGTGGACGCAGGCGAAACGCCGTCGCCACAGATGGTGGCCGCCGCGGGTGAGACTGGCGTGTTGAAGCCACGCGTTGCCGGGGCACTCCTTCTCTCTGCTGCCATTGGCCTGATCCTCACGGCCATGCTCTACGGTCACGCGGTGCTGTTTCGGCGGGTGCCGTTGCCAAAGGAACCAGCGGTGCTCATCGAGCGCGCGAGGACCATCATCGAGCGCGCGGGATATGGCGACGCTCCCGCAGGTTCGGCCTATTACTTCGCGGTGAACCCGCACGTCTTTGACTACACACGGAAACACGCCAAGCCCGGAAATCCGTGGGAATCGATCGCTCGCGCCCGCCCCGGCATCTTTACTTTCGGATACCGGCAAAGCCCGCGCCCGATGATCTCCGGCAACGCGGACGGTCGCGTCATCAGCGGGGATCCACCGAACACGATCCCGGGGATGGCTGAGGTCTTTGTCGACACGCGAGGCAGACTGCTCGGGTTCTCCGCCGTGCCGCCGGATACGCGAAGCGGTGCCACAACGCCACCCGACTGGGGGATTTTCTTTGCGGAAGCTGGCGGCGATTTCGTGAATCTGACCCCGGTCCAGCCGTTGTGGTCTCCGCCATTCAGCAGCGATCACCAGTTCGCCTGGACGGCGCGATACCGCGACGATCCAACCCCGGTGCGAATCGAAGCGGCGTCCGCGAACGGAAAAGCGGTCTGGTTCGAGATCATCGGGCCCTGGAAACAACCGGTCCAGCCAGTGCCAGCTGCCCGGCCAGTTGCGGAGACTGTGTTGAGTCGGATCGGGATACTGGTCGGAACGATCGGCCCTTTCTTCGGCGCGGTCATTCTGGCCAGGCGCAATCTCAGACGCGGGCGGGGCGACCGTCGCAGTGCGCTGCGCCTCGCATTCTTTGTCTTCGGCTCCCTGCTGATTGCGCGTGTCCTTCGGCTCGACCACGTCAGCGATTGGGACGGCGAGTGGTCCCTCCTGACGCGGGCGATGGCATGGAGCCTCTTTGAAGCGATGCAGACGTGGGTTTTCTACATCGCCATCGAGCCGTACATCCGGCGTCGCTGGCCCCAGTTGATGATCGGGTGGACGCGTCTCTTCAATGGCCGCTGGCGGGATCCGATGATCGGGCGCGACGCGCTGATCGGCGCGGTGGCCGGATTGACCATGGCGTCGCTTGGTCTGCTGGTGGTCATTCTGCCTGCCTGGTTTGGCGGCACTGCGCTCGATCCGATCACCCAGTGGATTTCGCCGCTCGTTTCCATTCGCAACCTGCTGTACCTCGGCCTGACCAAACTGGTCGAGACCGGCATCATGTTGCCGCTGGTGATCGTGGTCATCCTGGTCCTTCTCATCCCCGTGCTGCGTCGCCGTCCGTACGCACTGGCCGCGATCTGGATCCTCATGTCCCTCTTCATCAACGGGTCCGGGGCGGGAATGGCATGGAGGATCGGGGTTGGCGCGATCATGGCCACCATCGCGGTGGGAGTTCTCGCCCGCTACGGCTTGCTGGCCTTCGCCATCACCATCTTCATCGAGGACTTCGTTACCTCGGCTCCCATTACGCTCGAACCCGGCGCCTGGTACTTCGGACGATCCACTGCTGTCCTGATCGCGCTGTTCGCCATCGCCGTCTACGGCTGTTTTGTCTCGATTGCGGATCAACCGCTTTTTGGTCCTGGGGCACTCGAGGACTTGTGAGCGGCTTGGGAGCGGGCCACGTCGGAAGGCGTGAGCGTAGGGCGGTTGATGTGACCGCCGAGAGTCCACGGATGCAGCGCGCGACCGCGAGAGTTGTCATTCCGATGTGACCCCAGCTCTGCGTGGGACTGCAGATCCCGACGGTCTTTGCCGGATCGCCGGCGCCATCAACTCTCCTGCGTGCGCAGGCGTTCGATGACCGCGTACACCCGATCGCGCTGTTCGCCCGGCTCCAGCGGGCTCAACGCGGCGTCGAGGCCTTCGAGAATCTTCCGCCGCTCGTCCGCGTCCGCGCGCCGGAACTTCGTGGCAAAGACGTACGACACGAGCTGCGCCTTCGACTCGGAGGGTTTCACGAGCTC
>JBDSGC010000129.1:0-11315 GCA_039919215.1 Thermoanaerobaculia bacterium
AAGAAACGGAACTGCCGACCACCACCGGGAAAAGGAGCAACTCGTGACTCTTGCGCAATTCGGAATGATCGGCCTCGGTGTGATGGGCGAGAACCTCGCGCTCAACGTGGAAGACCACGGCTTCTCCGTGGCCGTGTGGAACCTGGAAGGCGAATGGGTGGACCGCTTCCTTGGCGCCAACCAGGGGAAGAAGCTGGTGGGCACCAAGACCTTCGAGGAGTTCACGAAATCGCTGGAGCGACCGCGAAAGATCATGATGATGATCAAGGCTGGCGCTCCGGTCGATAGCACCATCGAGAAGATCACCCCTTTCCTCGAGGACGGCGACGTTCTGATCGACGGCGGCAACTCCTGGTTCAAGGACACTCAGGAGCGCACCAGGCGGCTGGAAGGAAAGAAGATTCATTTCGTCGGCTCCGGCGTCTCCGGTGGTGAGGACGGCGCCCGCTTCGGGCCCTCGCTCATGCCAGGCGGGTCGAAGGAATCGTGGGAGGCCATCCGTCCGGTGTTCGAAGCGATCGCTGCGAAGAGCGACTCCGGTCCCTGTGTCACCCATGTCGGACCCGACGGCGCCGGCCATTTCGTAAAGATGGTGCACAACGGGATCGAATACGGGGACATGCAGCTCATCGCCGAGGCCTACGAGATGTTGCGCAGAGGGCTGGGGGCGGATGCCGGGGAACTGGCGGAGATTTTCGACGGCTGGAACAAGACCAATCTGGAGTCCTTCCTGATCGAGATCACCGCGAGGATCTTTCGCGTGAAGGATCAGGAAAGCGGCGGCGCACTGGTCGACAAGGTGCTCGACAAAGCGGGGCAGAAGGGCACCGGCAAGTGGACCGCGCAGGTGGCCCTCGATCTGGCCGTCCCCATTCCGACCATCGCTGCCGCGATCGACGCTCGCGTGCTTTCGTCGATGAAAGGCGAAAGGGTCGAGGCCTCCAGCCTGATTCAGGGACCTTCAAGCATGTCGAAGGTCAGCGATCGCAAGCAGTTCATCAACGACGTCCACGACGCTCTGTACGCCTCCAAGATCTGCTCCTACGCTCAGGGTATGGCCCTGATTCAGGCCGGCTCCACGGAGTGGAAGTGGAGCGTGAACATGCGCGAGATGGCCAGGATCTGGAAGGCGGGCTGCATCATCCGCGCGCGCTTCCTCGACTCGATCATGCAGGCCTACGAGCGGAAACCGGAGTTGGCCAACCTCCTGCTCGATGGAGACTTCAACGCCCGGGTGCAGGAATCGCAGCCGGCCTGGCGGCGAGCGGTCGGATACGCTCAGATGAACGGGCTGGCCGTCCCGGCCATGTCGGGAAGTCTGGCCTACTTTGATGCCTATCGCACCGCCGCGCTGCCGCAGAACCTCACGCAGGCACAACGCGACTACTTCGGCTCGCACACCTATCAGCGCAGCGACAAGGGAGCAGACGCTGCGTTCATCCACACCGACTGGCACAACCTGTAGGGGTCCTTTTCTCCTCATGTCCCGGCTCTTGCATTAGCGCTGGGCGTGGCGGCAACCAAGGTACTCATCCCGGAAGTGATCGAGCCCGATTCGGCGCTTCCTGCCGACCTCGTGGCACTGCGCCGGTTCGCCTACTTCATGGACGAGGCCATCGCCATTCCGGGCACCGGCCGGCGCGTCGGCCTCGATGCCGGTCTGGGACTCATCCCCGGCGTGGGCGATGCGATCGGCGCGTTGCTTTCCTGCTGGATCATCATCGGCGCGCTGCGCCACCGCGTGCCCATCGCCCGGGTGACCAGGATGGTCTTCAACGTGGCGCTCGATCTCATCGTCGGTTCGGTGCCCTTCCTCGGCGACATCTTCGATTTTCTCTTCGAAGAGAACGTGATGAATCTCAACTCGCTGCTGCGCTATCGCGATCGCACCCGTCCCCCGCGATCGCTGGGTTCGATCGCCGGCGCAGCAACACTGATCCTGCTCATCATTCTTGCCGTGGCCATTCTGGTTCTGGTCGGCGGTGTCAGTGCGATGATCTGGATCGCCAACCAGCGCTGATGTTCTTCCGCAAGCGAAAAGCCTCGCGGTATCCGAGAAGCCCCGCCCTGCCGATCATCCGCCGCCGGCGGCCGATGCGCTACCACATGAAGCATCAGTTTGCGGTGGAGGACCTCGCCTTCCTGCAGACCATGCACGCGCTGACCGGCGCTCCCCTCTCTGAAGGAAACCGCGTCGAGATTCTTAAGAACGGCGTGCAGATCTTTCCCTCCATGCTGGCGGCCATTCGCGCCGCGAAGAAGACCATCAACCTGGAGTTCTACATCTACTGGGACGGTGAGGTCAGCCGGATGTTTGCGGAGGCTCTGGCCGAGCGCGCTCGCGCCGGTGTGGCCATCAAGATCATCCTCGATGCCATCGGTTCGTCCGCCATGTCGCAATCGATGATCGATTTCCTGACTCGCAATGGGATCGACCTCGAGTGGTACCACCCCTTTCGCTGGTACATGCTCTCCCGTTTCAACCATCGCACCCATCGCAAGCTGCTGATCATCGACGGCGAGATCGGATTCTCCGGCGGGGTCGGAATCGCTGACGAATGGCTTGGCGATGCGGACGCGGAAAATCATTGGCGGGAAACCGTGGCCCGCGTGGAAGGCCCGGTGGTCGCACAGATGCAGTTCGCCTTCCTGGACAACTGGATCAAGAGCCGTGGCGAGCTGCTCACCGGGCTGGACTACTTTCCAGCGCTGGAAAAGAAGGGCGGCCACCTCACGCAGGTCATCAAGTCGTCGCCGGCCGAGGGCAGCTCGACCGTCAAGCTGATGTACATCATCTCCATTGTCAGCGCCCGGAAGTCGATTTTCATCAGCAACGCCTACTTTCTCCCCGATCGCGACACCATCCGGGCGCTGGAGGGCGCCGCTCGACGCGGCGTGGACGTTCGAGTGATCGTCCCGGGTGAGTTCGTCGACGTGCCGGTAGCCCGGCACGCCAGCCGCTGGCACTACGACATGCTGCTGCGGCGCGGCATCAAGATCTATGAATACAAACCGACCATGATGCACGCCAAGACCATGGTCGTGGACGGGCTGTGGACCACCATTGGCTCCTCGAACTTTGACGATCGCAGCTTCCGCCTCAACGACGAGGTGAACGTCAACATCTTCGATCCCGGCATTGCCACGCAGATGGAGGCGATGTTTCATGAGGACCTGGCGCGGAGCGAGGAGATCTCCCTGCACCAGTGGTTCCAGCGCTCCTGGTTTGATCGACTGAAAGAGCGGGTAGCGGAGCGCCTCAAGCCGCAGCTCTAGGCCGGCTCGGGCAAGCAGCGCCACCGGCCGTGCCGGCCTCTGCACGGTTGACCCATCGGAGCAGCCCCACCGTGACCGGTTGTGCCCGTGAGCCACCCTTGCGTCGTATAGTTGATTCATGGCTCAGATCCGTCGCGAGGGCGACCGCCGAAAGAAGCTCAAGCACCGGCTGACCAAATCCAGGACCGTTTTCTGGTCCTGGCTGACCGACTCCGCGGTCCTTCTGTATCGAAGGGAAGCACACGGCCGGCGTCGGGCCCGCATCCTCACGGTCGAGTTTTTTCTCTTTGTCCGGGAAGTGACCCGCGAGTTCTACAACATCCAGGGCACCAACCGCGCCGCCTCGCTGGCCTACACCACACTGCTTTCCCTGATCCCTCTTCTGGTTGCCTTCACCCAGGTACTGCAGCGCTACTTCCGCTCGCTCTTCCCCAATCTGCAGACGCAGATCGACACGATGTTGAACAACTTCATCCCCTACCAGTCACCGGTGATCTCCTATCACCTGGCGAAGTTTGCCGAGAACGCGCAGGCCGCCTCCACCTTCGGCGTCATCATCTTCATCGTCATCGCCTTCCGTCTGTTCCTGCTGGTCGAAGAAACCATCAACGACATCTGGAAGGTGCGCAACGTCCGCGGGTATCGCCAGAAGATCATGGCCTTCACCATGTTGTTCTTCTGGGGCCCCATCCTGATGGGCTTCTCCTTCACCACCACCGGGATGCTGCAGCGGAACCCATATCTGCGCGTCCTGTTCAAGGACGACCTCATCTTCAACATCGCCCCGGTGGTGATCCTGTTCATCGCCTTCGCCATGCTGTTCTGGCTGGTGCCTTCCATGAAGGTGAAGTTCAGCGCGGCTGCCGTCGGTGCCATCGTGACCACGGCTCTCTTTTCACTGGTACGTTTCGGATTCGGCCTGTACGCCCAGTTCCTGTTCAAGGGACGCTTCAACCTCATCTACGGCACACTCGGACTGGCTGTCGTCTTTCTGATCGCCATCGAAGTGATGTGGGTGGTCATCCTTCTGGGGGTGGAGATTAGTTTTGTGTACCAGAATCTTTACGGCCTTCTTCGGGCCAGCGAGAACCAGATTCAGGACGAGCCCCGCTTTGACCTCTACTTCGCCATTCGCGCGCTGGTGGAAGTGTCGCGACGCTTCGACAAGCGCGAGGACGCTCCCTCGTCGTATCGGCTGGCGGAGCAGTTCGGGACGACGGACTCACAGATGTTGCGGGTGCTGCGGCGGCTGCAGGATGGAAAACTGATCGCTGAGGTCGGGGGCGAATGGGCCGGCTTCGTTCCGGGCTGCGATCCCGATCGGATCGCGGTTGAGGAAGTGGTACGCCAGATCGAAGGCGCCCATCGCGCCGTCCCCAGCATTCGCATGGAAGAACGCGAACGGATCGCCGTGGAAAGCCTTTTCGGCCGGATGCAGGATTGTATGGGCAGCGCGTTGGCCGATGTCTCGATCGGCCAGCTGGTGCGCGATCTATACGGCCAACGAGCGCCCTCGCGAACGATCGACGCGGTCACCCAGTCGTAACGTAGCCGGCCGGGCAATCGCGCCAGATTTCCGTTACCCCTGTGGCGAAAGAGGAGTGCCTCCGGTCATCGCCGCCTGTCTGCGAAGCGCGCGCAGCATCCGGATCCGGCGCAGCGTCTCGTAGGCAATGGTGGTGGAGCTGGCCCACACCAGCCCTGCGGTCACGCCGGCGCCGACATCGGAAAGCCAGTGCACGCCGAGGTAGACACGGGAGAGGGCCACCGCGGCTGTGAGGGTCAGCGCCAGCGAAAGGATGGCCGCCTTCACCGGCCAGCCGCGCGCGCTGCGCATGGCCAGGTAGGCCAGCGCCGAGAAGGCCACCGCAGATCCCATGGCGTGACCACTGGGGAACGAGTAGCCGTGCGCCCGCCGCAACATCTCCGCGACCGCTGGTCGCGACCGCGCGAAGTACTGTTTCAGCCCGAGGTTCAGCAGTGCCCCGCCGACCGCGGTGACTGCGAGGTAGGTCAGCCAGCGCCAGCGGTGCTTCACGGCCAGCAGGACGGCAACGCTGGTCAGCAGCACGGCCAGGCCGACCGGACCCCCGAGGATGGTCATGGCCACGAAGAACATCGTGGCCTCGCCACCCCGCCTGGTCACTGCCCAGTCGTGAATGTTCGTATCGACCTGCTCGAGCGCGGTGCTCTTCGAGTGCACCAGCAGAGCGAGGTCGAGGAACATGTGGCCAACCCATGCCGTGAGCAAAGCGCCGGCAACGACGATCACCGCCACCGGGATGTAATTTCGAAAGCGCTTCTGCACGCTGGTGAAGATCCGTTCGACGCGCGTGAATCGCGCCGCGAAGGCGGCGGCCACTCGTCCGAGATGCCGGAGAGCGGGTAGGCTTGCGTAGAAAATTGCCCAGAGAATCAGGAACAGGAGGACGAAGCCGGCGATGATCACGAAGGGATTCTCTCCATTCGTTCGCCAGACGGGGGATGGACTCGGAGCATGACGTGGAAGTCCCGAGCGGGATGCATGCCCGATTTGCGGCGCTCGTACACGGGATCGATGCGGCCTTCGTCTTCGACCTCTCCCGCGACGACCTTCAACTCCAGCTCATTTCCGAATCAGGAACGCCCTCGTGCAACCGGACGGGCCCGAAGGCCGAGATGACGATCGAAGAATGCCGCGATGATCCGATTCGTCTCGATGGCCTCGGGCATGGTGCGTGGTCCCGCCGCCCAGAATGCGTGCGGCAGGCCTTCAAACACGATGAGCTCCGCCGGTACCTCCGCTTTCAGGAATGCAAGATGGAGTTGCGTGGTCCCGCTCAGAAGCAGGTCTCTCGTGCTGGTCAGGAAGAGCGTCGGCGGTAGACCTTTCAAATCGGCGAACACGGGTGACAGAAGCGGATCCTGCGGATCAGTGCCTTTGGCGTAGTCATTGGTCATGCTGCACGACGAGCAGTCAGGGGTGGCTGCTCCGCTCAACCCCATGAGACCGTACATCGCCAGCGAATCGGTGGAGCGTGAGAAGTCACCCCACCCGGAGAAGACGCCGAGCGCGGCCGGAAGGGGCAGGTGCATCCGCTGCAGCCGGACCGCAAACTCCGCAGTGAGTGCCGCTCCGGCAGACGTCCCGTAGACCCCGATGTTGCCAGCCCGATACGTCTTCAACAGTTGCTGATAGACCGCGACGACATCGTCGACAGCGGCGGGGAACGCATGTTCGGGGCTCAGGCGGTAACGAATGGCCACGACTTTCGTCTGGGTGAGGCTGGCAATGGGAATCGACTCGGTGGCAGATCCCCAATCGGCAATGAATCCCCCTCCGTGCAGGCAGATCAGGACGCGATCTCTCTTCGCGGCCGGGATTGTGGGCGGGGTCACCACCTTCACCGGCACTCCGCCGATGGTTTCCTCGACAATCTTGGTCGGGTAAAGCGACTGCGCGGATACCGTCGTTCGCGCCTGAGAAGCGTCCGCCGCTGCGCGGATCTGCTCGATCGTCAGGTGAATATCGGCGTCGGGGATCTGGCGGGCCATCCACGTTCGCGCCTCCGGGCTTAGGAGTGGCGACACCGGAATGACGCGGGTGATGTGGGCGGTGCCGCTCGAGTCGATGAAGCTGCTGTTCGACTGCGGCACGGCGGGCCGTCCCACTGGAGGCGCGGTTTGGGCCGTGGGCGCTGCCGCAGGTGGTGCCACCTCCTGCGCCTGGATGCCAAGGCTTACGATTGCACAGGCCGCGAAGCCCATCACCATTTTGAGATTCATCGAACGCTCCTATGCCTCGCCAGAAATGAAAGGCTTCGACTGATTCACCAACCCGGTTTTCAGAAGCCGCCGGACATGTACTTCCACTGCACGATCTTGTCGTTGATCTCGCGCAGGCGACGGCTGATCATCCGGCATAGGAGATTGAGGAACTGCAGCGAGGCGTGGGGGTCCATCGACAGGATCTCGTTGAGCGTGGCCCGGTCGATGGAGAGCACCGTGGCATCGCCTTCGTGCGCTTTCCCGTCGGCGGAACGAGCCTTGTCGTCGATCAGCGACATCTCGCCGAAGAAATCGCCGCGATCGAGCACGGCCAGCGCTTCTTCGCCCACTCCAGGGATGAACTTGGAGATCCGCACGCGGCCATCGAGCACGATGTAGAGCTTGTCCCCTCGCTCGCCTTCGCGAAAGATGACCGACCCTTCCCGGAATCGTTCCTCCGTCGAGAAGGTGGCCAGCAGTTTCATTTCGGCGGCGGACAGCCCTCGTTCTTTGAACAGGTCGACCTTGTCCTCCGACTTGACCGTGACCTGCTGGACTTCGCGCTTGCCCTCGGCGCGCTTGCGACCGGCACCTTTGCGCGCGTCTTCCTGGAAGAACAGTTTCAGCTGGTCGTTCGCATCGCGCACCTTCTCGGTCAGCGAACGCCAGAACGCCCAGTGCAGTCCGACGGCGAGCTCTTTGTCCTCATCCATGACCTGATCGAGCGCGCTGAACGAAAAAATGTAGCAGACCGAGCTTTCTGCAGCCACGGCGTCGCTGGAGCGCTGGGTGCGGTCGATGAAATTCATCTCGCCGAAAATCGTGTCCGGTTCGAGGGCGCCCAGGATCTGCGGTCCGAACGGCGTGTCCTTGCGGATCTCAATGCGGCCTGCTTTCACCACGTAGAAATCCATGGAGCGGTCTTCTGCCCTGAAGACGTAGCCACCAGGCTCCAGCACCTCCGCGCGCGTCAGGCGCGACAGCCGGAAGAGCTGCTCGTCCTTCATGTGCTTGAAGACCTGGAGCGCGCGAAGATCGGCCGAGATGGTGATCAAATTGTCGCGCTTCTCGGTATCGCGATTGATCTTGCTGACGATGTCCTTGAGGTCCTTGCCTCCCTCCTCCAGCCGGAAGAGGTTCTCTTTCCGCAACTCCAGCCGGTCGGTGGAAAGCTGCAGCTGCTCGACCCGATCCTTGATCCGGAGGTTGAGATCTTTGGGGTCGATGCTGGAGATCCGTTTGAGCGTGTTGATCATCCGCCGCACCGGCTCGGTGGCTTCGCCTTTCTGATCCGTCGAAAGCAGAAAGGCATCGACGAAGTCATCGAGCGCCCCATCGAAGTTCTTCAGCTCGAACTGAACCCTGCCGGAGATCTCGGCCAGTCCCCGGTCGAATGGATTGAGCCTCCTGGCAGCGCCGATCTCCTCGTTGGCAAAATCCCATTGCCCTTCCGAGTAGTACAGCCTGCCCAGGATCTCGAAGGGGCGATAGCTGTTCGGAGTCTTCAGCTTGGCAATCTCCAGCAGCTCGATGGCCTTGGACGTCTGGTCCTTGGCGATGTAGTACTGCGCCAGACCCACGTACTGCGAGGCGTCCGTTTCATCGCGGGCCCGACTGGCATCGACTTCAGTCCGGATGGAGGCAAAACGCGACCTCTCTGCTTCCCGCTTCAGATCGCGGGTGCGGGCAAGATTGACTCGCAGCGGAATGGAACCCGGCCGGAGCTTCTCCGCCATCTCGTACAGGTGGATGGCCTCGTCGTACATCCCCTGGTCCGTGTAGCGGCGCGCCAGGACAATCAAATCCTCGGCATCGATCGGGATGCTGCTCTCGTTGGCGAGAGTTCGGAAGCGCGGGCGTGATGCGACCGGCTGGTCGGCCATGGCGGGAGACGTATTATCCCGGATGCAAAATGAAGAAAGCAAAGAAGAAAGCGGCATTGCTGGTTTTGGTGGCCACATTCCTCACCGCTCCCATCGCCGCGGCGCAGACGTTTCTGCCCGCCCGTGCCGGGTACGAGTTCAGTTTTCCTCGCGATCACGGGAGCCACAATGAGTACCAGACCGAGTGGTGGTACTACACCGGCCATCTCCGGACTGAGAGTGGCAAACGCTACGGATTCGAGCTGACCTTCTTCCGCGTCGGCGTGGTGCCTCCGCGGACGATCCAGCAGACGCGCTGGGACCTGCGCAACCTGGCCCTGGCTCACTTCGCACTCACGGACATCGATGGGAAAGCTTTCCGCTATTCCGAAAAACTCAATCGATCTTCACCCTTCACCGCCGCGGCGTCGGACACGCATCTGGACGTTTTCAACGAAGGCTGGAGAGCCACCACCCTCCCCGACGGTTCCTGGCGAATCAACGCCTTTGCCGGTCGGGACGCCCTCGAACTAACGCTCGCTTCCGAAAAACCTCCGGCCATTCACGGAGAGAACGGAGTGAGCCTCAAGGCCTCGGGAGATGGCTACGCCTCGCATTACTACTCGATGACTCGGATGACTGCCCGAGGAAGCGTCAACGGGCAGCGCTGCACCGGGCTGGTGTGGATGGATCACGAGTTCGGCAGCTCCGCGCTGCGGGAAAATCAACGGGGCTGGGACTGGTTCGCCATCCAGCTCGAGAACGACATCGAGCTGATGGTCTACCTGATCCGCCGTGACGATGGCACGCCTGACTCCACCTCTTCCGGATCGCTGATCACCCCGGACGGCACGGTGATTCACCTACGCCGCGAAGACCTGTCGATTGTAGCCACCGGTCAGTGGACGTCGCCGAAGTCGCGCGCTGCGTACCCCATGGGCTGGCGGCTGGTCGTCCCCAAGTTCGGGATCTCCCTGACGCTCACTCCGGTCCTGCGGGACCAGGAACTGATGACCCGCAGCTCGACCCAGGTGACGTATTGGGAAGGTGCGGTGGACGTTTCGGGATCGTTTCGAAATGAAGCCGCAAAGGGAGAGGGCTATGTCGAGCTCACCGGATACGACAAGAAGTTTCGCGCGCCGTGAATCCAAGGGCGACCAAAGAAGCACGGACAGGGGTGTCTGTGCGCCACCATCGTCGCGGGACCGGGAACGAACCGCGGGATGGCCGCCAGGCAAGATCGCAGCGTCTGCTCGCAATGGCAGATGGTCCGGCCTGCGCTCGCTGAGTGCGTTGCTCCCGGTCGCGGCGATCGCACTCATCACATCCACCGCTCGCGCTGAAGAACCTGCGCTCGAGCAGCAGGTCACGAGCATCGCTGCACAGATCGACGGAGTGGTTGGCGTTCAGGCCATCGACCTTCGCAGCGGCCGTCGCCTCTCGTTGAACGCCGATCAGGCCTTTCCCATGGGGAGTGTCTACAAGTTCCCTCTGGCCATCGCTGTGCTGTCGGAGGTCGATCGCGGGAAGCTGCGCCTCGACCAGAAACTGACGCTGGAACCGTCCGACTTCAGTCGCGGGCACAGCCCCATCCGGGATCATTCGCAGGGAAAAGCGGTCACCATGACCCTCCGACGTTTGATCGAGGCCGCGGTCGCCGACAGCGACAACTCTGCTGCTGATTTCCTCATGAGGATCGCAGGCGGACCGCAACGGGCGACCGCGAAAATCCGAAACCTCAACATCGAAGGAATTCGGATTGATCGCTCCGAGAATGAGATCGGCGGGAGCTTCGACTCGCCCGGGGGCGTGGCCAGCTATGCCATCGACCCTCGCGATACCGCAACCCCGTCAGCGATGGCCCGACTGTGGGAACTGGTCATGACCAATCGTGAGGCGCTCCGGCCGGCGTCGCATCGACTGCTCCTGTCGGTGTTGACGAGATCGAAGAATCCCGTACGCATCGCCCGGCTCCTTCCGGGAAACCTGGTGGTGTCACACAAAACCGGCACCATGCCCGGGACGCTCAACGATACCGGTGCCGTGAGCTCGCGCGACGGCCGGCACATCATCGTGATGGCCATCTTCACCAGGGCATCCAGTAGCTCCGCAGAAAAGCGGACCGCAGTGGTGGCGGAGATCGCCAGCGCCATCTACCAGAGCTTCACGCACTGATCGCGCGTTGGGTTGGAGCCGGCGCAGCCGGCAAAAGATTGTAGCCCCGGCTTCCAGCCGGGGGAACGTAGCCCCGGATACAGCGAAGCCCGCTTCAGCGGGCGACAGAACGATTCTGCGTCCTCTGGCGAACCACCGAGGAGTCAATCACCGTTCTGTCGCCCGCTGAAGCGGGCTCGCGAAATGGGAGTTCTCGGTTGCCCCCGGCTGACGCCGTGGCTGAAGCCGGGGGCTAGGATCTCTCGCCGGCTGCAC
>JBDSGC010000130.1:0-12982 GCA_039919215.1 Thermoanaerobaculia bacterium
AGCGGGGAGCGGCGCTCCGGGCGATCGAGCGGGAGCTTTCGGTAGCCCTGGAGCCGCCCGCGGGAGCTTTCTACGCGTTCGTGCCGGTGCCCTCGTGCGACACGCTCGGGTTCGCGCGCTCCATGGCTCTGGATGCGGCAGTTCTGGTGATTCCCGGTGTGGCGTTCGGGTCGCTGGGTGAGGGTTTTATCCGCATTTCCTACGCAGCGGCGGTCGCGCAGATAGGAACCGGAATCGAGCGGCTCGGTCGCGCTCTCCGTTCCGCAGGCCGTTGAGAAAAGTTCCTTCTCTGATCTGGGCGGGAGCTGGCGTGCTGCGGGCGTCACACTTGCAACGTTGGCGATGGGGAACCCAGTAGAGAATGGCTGCAAGAGTGCGTCGCGTTACTGAGAAACTGCCCGTTCCACCTGCGAAGGATTCCGTCGCCGCGGCGGAGGTGTCGCTGTATCGCAACGTGCTGAAGATCCGGCAGGATCACGATCTGGAAAACCTGGGCATCTCGTTTTACGACGCCCACTCCACCATCCAGTGGTCCTACAACGCCGATCACTACTTCCATGCGGCGTCGACGATGAAGCTCGCCGTCCTCCTCGGCGTCTTTCGTCAGGTCGAGCGCGGTGAGCTCACTCTGGATGCTCCGGTCCACATCCGGAACCGCTTCACCAGCATCGTGAACCAGGAGCCGTTCATGCTCGATCTGGGTCGGGATGCCGATCCGGACGTGTACGGCCACCTGGGCAAGACGCTCACCGTCCGGGAACTGGCCTACTGGATGATCACCAAGTCGAGCAATCTGGCCACCAACCTGCTGGTGGAAGTCGTCAGCATCGGCACGATCCAGATCGCGCTCGATGAGCTGGAGATTGACGGCGTCCGCGTGCTCCGCGGGGTGGAGGACACCGCCGCCTTCAATGCCGGCCTCAATAACGAAGTGACGGCGAACGGGCTGCTCAAGCTCCTGCGGTCCATCGCCGACGGGAAGGCCTACTCCCAGAACTCCAGCGACGAGATGCTCAAGATCATGCTCGAGCAGCAATACCGCAGCGGCATTCCAGCCGGCCTGCCCAAGGCGGCCTCCGCTCGCGTGGCGCACAAGACGGGCAATATCTCCACCGTGCACCACGACGCCGGAATCGTCTATCTTGACGACCGCAAGCCGTACGTCCTGGTGATCCTCACCCAGTTCACTGTGGAAAACGGGAGGGGAACGGCGGTGGCGGACGTATCGCGTGACATCTACTCCACCCTCGCCGGAAGCATCTATGAGTGATCAGAACCAGTCCATCAAAGTCGTCGATGCCTTCGACCTCGACGACGAGCTTCGATCCCTGCTCAAGCCCGGCGAAATGGTTCGCGACGGGGAAGGCAGGCGCCATCGGCTGCCCCGCTATTTTTACGAGATCCCCTCGCACGAGGCCGGGATGCAGATCCGGCTCAGCCCCCATTTCGGTTTGAACGAATTCACCCTGGTGGACCTCAAGGAGGCCGCTCGTCTCCAGCAGTTTCCTCGCTACGTCCCCTGTGCGGTCCGGATCCTGTCGTTTTATCTGGAGCAGTTCCGTAGCGCGGTCGGAGCGTCGGTCCACATCGCCGTCAACGGAGCGTACCGCTCGCCCTCACACAAGCTGGCCATCGGGGGAACGGCGCATATGTGGGGAACGGCTGCCGACGTCTACCGCATCGGGACGACCATCCTCAAGACTCGCGAGCAGATCGAGAAATACAACGTGCTCGCGGAAGACCTTTCCGAGGACGTTACCGTGCTTCCGTACGGGCACGTGACGGGGAACAACGCAGACGACCACGTGCATCTCGACGTCGGCTACATCACGGTGATTCCGCGGGAGATTTCGGAAGACCGGATGGAGGTTCCCCAGGAGCACCGGCCGAGGTTTGCCTTCGAAGAGCGCCGTGGCACCGATCGGCGAAATTTTCCACGGGAGCTGGCAGCCTCGAGCGAAAAGGGCGAATAAGTTCGTCCATTTCCGGTTGTGGCCAAGCGCTTACGGCCCGGCCTGCCGTTTGCTATGAACGAGAACTTGGCTGAACAGTCCAGCTCACCCAGGACCCTCTGCAATGCCCTCAGATCTGAAAAATAACATTGACGACCGGACGCTGGCGAAAACACGGCTGAGCATGCCCGTGATGGGCATGGAGGCGGAGTTCAACGTCTGGATTGACGGGGCGGAGATCGATCCCACTCCCTATTTCAAGCACCCCAGCGCCTTCATCGACCGGCCGCTCCTGCCGCGCGAGAAATCGTCCCTGCAGCTACCCACCGGAGGGGCGGTCTACTTTGACCGCGGGGTCATTGAAGTGGTCACCCCGGTGATCGAGCTGGCGCCGCACTCGACCGCCCGAATGGTCCGCAATCTCTGGGATCAGATCCAATTCGTTCGCGACCAGCTGACCAAGTGGGAGAAACAGAACGGTCACACCGTCCGGCTCAAGGCGTACAGCACGCACTACAACATCTCCTACGAGATCCCGCGGTCGCAGCAGAACTCGCGGCGGAACGAGAAGAAGCTGGCTCTGCTGCTGGCCTACATCCTGCCGGTTCCAGTGATGCTGGTGGCTTCGAACCGGCGTTCCACGGGCGTGGGGGTCCGGCCGCGAGGTGGACGGATGGAGATCACCGTCGATTTCACCCCCGATCCCGGTCTGATGCTGGCCTCCGCTACCTTGATCGTCGGCATCGTCCGGGAAGTCATGTCGTGGCCCTCGTATGAGCTTTCGATCCTCAACCAGGTGCCGATTCCGGTGGTGGCTGGAGTGATCCCGGGAAAACACACCACCCGCAAAGGTTGGCTGACCAAAGACTTCCACTACGACCAGAGCCCCTACACCTCGGATGTGAACGACAGGATCTGGAAGACTCAGTTCGGCGAGATCAAGTCGCTCCGCCAGATGGCTGCGGAGACCGCGTGGTTCTTCCGCCGGTCGATCCGCCGCCACTCCGATCCGTTCAGCACCCGGCTCCTCTTCGCCATCATGACCGGTCGTGCCCCCTCAATGCTCGAGCTGGTGGACCGCCCCACCGCCTATGACGATGTCGGGCGGCTCTGTCGCTGGGGCATGGTCACGCACGAACTCAAGAACTACGACGCCGAGATGGAACTGCTCCGGGCGAAGAGGCTGGCCTGGGACAATCTTCCGATCGACCAGCACGTCATCTCCCGCAGCCAGGCGAAACATCTTCACGATCTGGAGGTGAAGTCGGCTCGAGGCCCTCGGCGGGTGAAGGCTGATGGAAAGGCGGGCGAGACCTCTTCTCCTGTTCGTTCGCCGGCCGTACGAGGAAGGGCGAGGATCGCTCCCGCCCGTCGGGGTGGTGACGGACAGGGAAAACTGGTGCCCAATCGTCCCAGCCCGTATCTGGACCGCCGCGGGACGTCCCTGCTTCCGGGGCAAGCCCCCAGTGAGCGCCGCCGCGATTCGGAGAGGCGCCGCAGCGTTTACGCGACCCCGTTTCCTGATCGTCGCCTGACTCGTTCAGCGTACGAGCAGGTCTTTCTCAAGCTCGTCTCCGGGGGCAAACTCAGGGTGGGCCAGGATATTTACCGTCCGATCGGCATGAAGGGTTGGTATCACGCCATCTTCCGCCGCGACTCCGACGGAACCGAGCGCCTTCTGACCATCGATCAATTGCTGCAGAAGATGAACGACTGGCTCTGAGGCGCGGTTCGTAGCGCATTCTCGAGCTCATCCACACCGGGGGGCAATCTCCGTCCCCAGTCGACTCCGAACCCTCCGCAGTCGACCGCGCCCTGGGATCGCCAGGGCGCGGAAACGATGGGGAAGCAGTTACGGAGTGGCCAGGCTGGCCATCTGACCTTCAACGCGGCTACCGAGGTCGTTGCGGAACGTGTTCACGCGCTGCACGTAATTGCGCGTCTCCTGGAACGGCGGGATTCCGTGGAAGCGGCGAACGTTGCCCTCACCGGCGTTGTACGCCGCGATCACCTTCTGTTGATCGCCGTCAAAGCGATCGGTGAGGTATCGCAAGTACTTGGCTCCCGCGGTGATGTTCTGCACCGGGTTGGTCAGGTCCTTCGCGCCCATCCAGCGTCCCGTCTTTGGAACGAGCTGCATCAAGCCGATGGCTCCGGCGTGCGAACGCGCTGTGGGAACGAACTTCGACTCCGTGTGGACGACCGCGGCGACCAACTCGGGAGAGATGTCGTTCCTTCTGGCCTCGTTGTAAATGATCGAGCCAAAGGGCACCTCTCTCTGGAAGAAGCGTTCACGGACGGTTTCGGAGGCGCTGGCCATCATCTGCGGAGCCTGCACGGCCTTTTCCAGCGCAGGGCTGGCAACCGTTTTGGCAACGTCATGCACCGCACCGGTGACACCCCCGGCAACCTGCGCCGCGATCTGTCCTGCGATCTTGAGGTCGCGGGCGATGACGGTTCCGGCGCTACGGTCGTCCGTGTCGCGCGGTTGCTCGGCGACTCCCTGCAGGCGGGAGGCCTTGGAGTCGTCAACGTTCTGGAGGAGGTTTCCCACCTTCATCGGGATACCAACGCCGCCGAGTGCGAGTGATGCTCCGAGCGCCCACGTCGCGTACTTTTTCCTCAGGGAGCTTGGAAGCCTTCCCTGGACTTTCTGTACTTCCTGACGGAGCTGCGACCGGTCGTATCCGTCGAGGAACCTTTCTTGAAACGGCCTGCTGGTTTTGATCTCGCTCATGAGTACCTCCCGAGACAGGTGACAGCCCGTTATTTTGCAAACGAGGAACCAACATTCGTGTCTTCAAGCTATTGATGGGCAATGATTTAATGCCATGTCCACAACCTCTGTAGATTGGGCACTTTGGCCCCCCAGGCGAATTGTGCTTAGATACAGGGACGATGCGTCTGGCGAGGCAGCGGATGGTCGGGATGGCGTTCGCGGGTGTTGTTGTGCTCGCCTCGGATGCCCGGGCCCAGAACTACCTTTGCGAGGACCAGATCAAGCTCGACGAAGCGACCATGGCCTGTTTCCAGTTCGGTCCGGAGCAGCCCTCCGGCCTGGCTCTTCCGGAGCGCAGTCCTTACGAAATCCGGATCTTTCGCTATGCCCAGGTCGCGTCACGGCACCGGTTGGCCGGACTGGCCAGCTTCTACTCCACATCTCTGGACGGAACACTCACCGCGAACGGGGAGATCTATCGGAACCGTCGGGTGTCGGCCGCTCACCTGACGCTCCCGCTCGGCTGCTGGGTGGAGATCCGGTCGCGGGCCACTGGACGGAAGATGCACGTTCGGGTCAACGACCGCGGCCCTTACGTGAACAAGTTTGCCATCGACCTCTCGCAGGCAGCGGCCAAGTTCCTCGGGGTGGACCTTTCCGAGGACCGTTGGGTGAGCATCCGCATCATCGCCTTGCCGGGTGAGGAGCCGCTCCCTCAGGAAGTGATTGACGGGCCACGTTTCCGCATCGGCGAAGAGGGCGAATCGCTGCTCTCCCATTGAGCGGAGGTGGTTGGCGGGGAAGCGGAGGATCTCCGGTTTCGCTGCTGCTGGATGATCGAATTCACGTTTGTGTATCTGATCAACCGTCGTCTGCTCGGCTCAAGTAGCCGCGGAGCGGCGAAATCTACGTAGCCCAGCGCGTCAGCGCTGGGAAATCGAGGGGCCATGTTGCGAGCCGCGGAGCGGCGACACCGCGTCGGAAGCAGCGCCTCCCAAGCCGCAGCTCCGCGGCTGACGAATTCTTGATGGACCTTTCCGTCCCAGCGCTGTTCAGTGCTGGGTTGATCGTGACCGAGAAAGGCGAATCCCGTGTGAAAGATTGGCGTCTCCCTGCGGGATGTCGCCGCTCCGCGGCTTCCTCAGCATCGCGTCTTGAATCCCAGCGCTGACGCGCTGGGCTACGGAGATTCTGCCGCTCCGCGGCTGGGAAAATTCGAGTTCAGTTCGGCTGCCAGTCCCGTTTCTACCGACCAATCTCTGCCACTGGCGCAGTGCCACGCGCTCGCGTGTCATTAGCCATCAAAGTCGAGGCGAGCCTTAGCGAGGGATGGTCAGGCAGAAGGTGCTGCCCTGTTCCAGCGCGGTGTCGACGCTGACGGATCCACCGTGGCCCTCGACGATCCGTTTGGCCAGGTAGAGGCCGTAGCCGGGGCCTCCTCCGCGCGACTTGTCGAGTTTCAGCCCCAGCTCGAAGACCTGCGCGACGTAGCGGGGATCGATGCCGATGCCGTTATCGCGCACGCAGAATTTGAATCCCTTCTCCACCGCAGGGCAGCTGATGACGATGGATCGTTCATTCTTCGGGCGGTCGTTGAAGAACAACGCGTTGCCGATCAATGCTCCGATGGCTTCGCGCATTTTCTCGGGGTCCACGTCCACGGTGGGCAGGTCGGAGGGGACCTCCACCCGCACCGCCCCGTCGCCGAGGAGGGAGTTGTACTTGAGCAGCACCTCTTCCACGAGCTCCCGAAGCGGAGTGGCGCGCTTCACGCTGGGACGCGACAGGAGCTTGACGATGTGGGACATTTCGTCGAGCACCTTCTTCATCTGCGCAGCGCTCGATCGGACCCGGCGCAGGAAGTCCTGCCCCTCGTCATCCAGGCGGTCGTTGTAATCGGCCAGAAGCAGCTCGCTGAATCCGTCGATGGAGAAGATCGGCGACTTGAGGTCGTGAGACAGAACGCTGAACAGCTTCGTCAGTTCCTGCGTCGACAGTGTCTCTCCGACTTCCGGCTGCGCGTTGGGTACTTCGATGGCGTCCTCCGTATGAAAATCACTCAGGTTTGATCACGAGCTTCCTGCATCTTACGGGCCCGGGAGCTCGCCTCGAACGGGGGAGTGGTCAGGCGGAGGTGGCTCTTCCGCCTTCCTGCGAAAGGCGGCGACGTTCCCCGTGCCGAGGATGACCGTGGAGCCGTCTCCAGCGATGGCCAGAGCCGAGCTGCGAGGAATGCCCAACCCCAGACGAACCTCAGGAAGCGACATCAGCCTGCGCAGCATGCTGTCCTGCTGCGGGTCGAACAGCGTCTCGATCACAGTCTCTTCGAGCCATCCCAGGGCAGGCAGGGTGCTCGCTCCCCGCGGATCGCGAGCAACGGCGCCGAAGCAGGAGGCCGCGGCGCCGATGGCGGCGATAACGGTTCCCGCAGCAGCCGCCTCGCGCATGGCCAACTCCGACGGCGTGTCCCGCAACGGTTCCAGGAGCTGGCTGGACAGGCCTCCGCCGAGATAGATCATCCCCGCGGAGCGGAGGAGCGTTGCATTTTTGCCCCGCCGCCCGTCGCGACCGCGGTAGATCGGAACGTTGATGGTGTTGACCGTGGGATCGATGGAAGTGAAGTACTTTCCGAGGTGCACGGCGTACTCCGCGGAGCCGGAAGCAGCGGGGATGAAGGCGATGGTGCGCCGGTCCGCGGGCATGCTGCGGAGCAGAAACTCGTCGATCTCCCGGGTTTCCCCGAAGGAAAACTCCCCGCCGCCGATCAGCACCAGATGGTGGAAGGGCGTCGCCGGCGATACGGTCAGGTTCTGCATTCGACTCCCGATCGGGTTGTGCGACGCCGGCTCAGCGCTTCCAGACCTGTTCGATTTTCGCGCCCATCTCGCTGGGTGCCTCGACCACGTGAATGCCGGCTTGCTGCAGCGCCGCCATCTTCTCCGCAGCGGTGCCCTTACCCCCGCTGATGATGGCACCAGCGTGTCCCATCCGGCGGCCGGGAGGGGCCGTCTGACCGGCGATGAAGGCCACCACCGGCTTGTGGACGTTCTCTTTCACGTAGGCCGCCGCCTCTTCCTCGGCGCTGCCGCCGATCTCACCGATCATGATGATGGCCTGCGTCTCCGGATCGTTCTCGAACGCGGCGAGGCAGTCGATGAAGTTCGTACCGGGCAGCGGATCCCCACCGATTCCCACTGCGGTGGACTGGCCGATGCCGCGCGAGGAGAGCTGACCCACTGCTTCGTAAGTCAGCGTCCCGGAGCGTGACACGATGCCGATGGGTCCTGCCTTGTGAATGTGGCCGGGCATGATGCCGATCTTCGCCTGGCCCGGCGTGATGATGCCGGGGCAATTCGGTCCGATCAGGCGAGAGGGCATTTTCCCGGCCATGAGGTGTCGCGCGTTGGATTTCCGCAGGAAGTCGTGAGCCCGGAGCATGTCGTTGACCGGGATGCCTTCGGTGATGCAGATGATCAGCTCGATGCCGGCGTCGGCCGATTCCATGATGGCGTCGGCCGCAAACGGCGGCGGCACGAAGATCAGCGAGCAGGTGGCGCCTTGTTTCTCTCTCGCTTCCACCACGCTGTTGAAAACGGGGAAGCCCTCGTGGGTCGTTCCGCCCTTGCCGGGCGTGACTCCGCCGACGACCTGGGTGCCGTAGTCGCGGCACTGGATGGCGTGGAAGCTTCCTTCTCGTCCGGTGATCCCCTGAACGATCACTCGTGTGTTCTTGTCTGCCCAGATGGCCATGAATGTTCCTTTGTCGGCTCGACGGTGCTGGAGCGATGTCAGCCGCGCGCGGCGTGCTCTCGGGCGGCGGCGACGACCTTCTGCGCGGCGTCCCACATCCCATCGGCGGTGATGAGCGGAAGTCCCGAATCCGCGAGGATCTTCTTTCCCAGTTCGACGTTGGTTCCTTCCAGGCGGACCACCACCGGCACCGGCAGCCCTACTTCGCGCGACGCGCTGACCACGCCCTCGGCGATGCGATCGCCCCGCATGATTCCCCCGAAGATGTTGATCAGGATGGCCTTGACGTTCGGGTCGCTGAGGATGATGCGGAAGGCGTTCTTCACCTGCTCCGCGCTGGCCCCACCGCCGACATCCAGAAAGTTGGCTGGCTGTCCGCCCGCCAGTTTGATGATGTCCATGGTGGACATGGCCAGCCCGGCGCCGTTGACCATGCAGCCGACGTTGCCATCGAGCTTGATGTAGTTCAGGCCGAACTTCGAGGCCTCCACTTCCAGCGGGTCTTCTTCGTTGAGATCGCGCATGGCCACGATGTCCTTGTGGCGGAACAACGCGTTGTCATCGAAGCTCATCTTGCAATCGAGCGCCAGGACGTCGCCTTCCTTGGTCACCAGCAGCGGATTGATCTCCAGCAGCGCGGCGTCGGTCTCGATGTAGGCGCGCATCAGCTTCTGCACGAAGTCGACGCACTTTTTGTAGGCGTCGCCTTCCAGTCCCAGCGCCTGCGCCACGGCCCGTGCCTGGAAGGGGAAGGCTCCGGCGACCCCATCGATCGATTCGCGATGAATGGCCTGAGGATCGCGCTCGGCCACTTCCTCGATCTCCATCCCGCCCTGCTTCGACGCCATGATCACCGGCATTCCGATGCGGCGGTCCAGGGTGATCCCCAGGTAGAGCTCCCGATCGATGTTCAACGCTTCTTCAATCAGAACGGTCCGGACCAGCTGTCCTTCCGGGCCGGTCTGGTGCGTGATCAGGTTCATTCCGATGATTTTTTTCGCCAGCTCGGCCGCTTCATCAGGATCCTTGGCCAGCTTGACACCGCCACCCTTGCCGCGTCCGCCCGCATGGATCTGCGCTTTGACCACCACGCGTCCGCCGAGCTCTTTGGCCGCCTTGCGTGCGTCCTCCGGGTTGTCGACAACGAGGCCGCGAGGGGTGGGGACGCCGTAACGGCGGAGCAGTTCCTTGGCCTGATATTCATGGACTTTCATGCGCGCGGGTTTGTATCACAACCAGGCTTACGATCCCTTTCGCTGGTCTTTGGCGTGCTCGACCGGTTCCGCATCAGGATCGACATCGCTCTCCAGCATGGAACCGAATCCGGCCGGCGCCACCGAGCGAACAAACTTGCGAAGGACACGCTTTTCGCCGGCGGTGAAGAAGTTGATCAGAAAGAGCGATGCGATCGCGCTGAAGAAGATGGATGCGCGCGCTGCGGCCAGGGCCGGGCCGCCCTGCAGGATGTGCCCGAGCGTGAGGATCCTCTCCGCCCCGTAGCCCACACCGACGATCGCTGCCACCGTTCCCACCCGCGCCCAGTCGTACGGAATCGGGTACACCTTCTGCGCCTGCACATAAAGCGAGCCGGCCATGGCCATGTACGCGAACAGCGTGGCCAGCGCCGCACCCATGATCCCCATCCGCGGGATCAGAACGATGTTGGAAACGATGTTCACCAGCGCGCCCAGACCGGTGATGAAGGGCAGCACCTTGTTGTGCTCCTTGATGTAGATCCCGGCGATGAAATTCGTGTACATCCCCTGAAAGATGTACGCGAACAGCACGACCGGAATGATCGACATCCCGGTCAGATACTCCGGCTTGAGCAGGCGACGGCCGTGGTAGATCGGCGTGGAAACCAGATACGGGAGCGCGAACGACAGTCCGAGAAAGGCCGTCAGCGCGATCATCATGAAGTAGGTGAAGACGCGCGAGAAGAGATGCCGGGCCCGGGTGTCGTCCGTCTTGGCCTGCCGGAGGAAGAAGGGCCGCCAGGCGTATTCGAACAGCGAGACGAACACCATCATCACGAAGCCCAGCCGGTAGTTGGCCTGATAGATCCCCAGAACGGCCAGTCCGAGGAGGTTCTGGACCAGGGGCCGGTCGATGACCTGCACCATCATTGCGCTCAGATTGGCCGGGACGTTGGTCAGCCCGAAGGGAACCAGCTTGCGCAGGACCTCTCGATTCATGCGCGGCCGGAAGTGACGAGCGATGGTCGGAATCAGCATGGCCAGCGTGAAGGCCGAAGCGAACAGGTTGGCCCGGAAGATTCCGGCCACACCCCAGTGAAATCCGAGGATGAAGACGAAGTTCAGGACCAGGGTGACCAGAATGTTGAGCAGCTTGAGAGTGGCGAAGAATTTGGCCTTCCGCTCCAGCCGTAACAATGCGAACGGAATCGCTGCGAGACTGTCGAACAGGACGATCCAGGCGCCGTAGCGCAGAATCGAAATCAGCATCGGCAGCATGGCCGTGATGTCGGCGCGAGGATCGCGGAAGATCGGCCCGGCCAGCATCGGAGCGGCGAGGATTACCACCGTGGAGAGGAGGCCGCCAAAGATCAGGATGGCCAGGAAGGGGGCGCTGAACAGGTCGCTCTCCTCCGTTGCGCTTCGTTTCTCCTGATCACCCTTGGAGGCGTAGCGAAAGTAGGCCGATTCCAGCCCCAGGGTGTAGACGATCATGAAGAAACTGAGATAGGTGTAGAGCGACGTCGAGATGCCGTATTCCGCTGCATTGCGGAGGACGTTGACGTAGAACGGGACGAGAAGAAAATTCAGGAATCTGCCGATCACGGTGCTGGCGCCGTAGATCAAGGTGTCCTGGGAAAGGCTTTTGAGCTGTTCGCGCATGAATATCGGAGATCACATCACAATCGAGGCCATCGAGCTCGTGGCCGGCGGTTCGGCCCTTTCCCGAGTGGATGGTCTGCCGGTCTTTGCCGACAACCTTTTCCCGGGCGATGTTGCGATTGCCCGGGTGGTGACGGTCAAGAAAGGGTTCGCCCGCGCGGAGGTGGTGACTGTGGTTCAGCCGTCGCCGTTGCGGCGCTCAAGACCTTGTCCCGTGGCCGTCGAATGTGGCGGCTGTGACTGGACGGCCCTTCGCCTGGATGCGCAACTGGCGGCGAAACGTCGCATCCTCGAAGAATCGTTGCGCCGGGTCGGCAAGATCGATCGCTCGCAGCTGCCGCCCATCACCATCCACCCTTCTCCTCTGAATTACCGGATGCGCTCGAGGCTGCATCGCGATGGCGACGCCGTCGGTTTTTATGCGATGGGCTCCAACGACGTCGTGCCGCTGTCCAGCGAGTGCGAAGTGGTGGGACTGGAGACCGCGCGACGTTTCGGGCATGCCGCGGAAGAAGGGCAGGTCACGCCGAAAGGGCGGCGAGGACCCTCGCGAGAAGTCGCCGACAGCGTGGCCGAAGAGGGCCCGGGACTGGAAGTGTGGGAGCTGGACGGAAAACTGGTGGATTCGGACGGGCTGGTGGTCCGTGTCGAAGGATTCACCTTCCACCTTTCGACGGATTCCTTCTTCCAGGTGAATCGTCACCTGCTGTCCACGATGTTGCGGCTGGTGGGCGGACTTGCGGACCTGGTGGAGGTGCGCGAGCGGGCCATCGATCTATACGGAGGGGTGGGATTTTTCGCCCTTCCATTAGCGCAACGCTTCCAGCACGTCATCACCGTGGAGGGGTCGCCCTCTTCGCATGGCAACGCATTGAGAAATGCGCCACCGAATGTCCAGGCCGTTCATCAGTCGGTGGAGCGCTACGTGGCTCGCATGCCGCCCGCGAATCTGATTTTCCTCGATCCGCCACGCGCGGGCGCTCGACCGGAAGTGATCGACGCGATCGCCGCGTCGGGTGCCGAAGCGATTGGCTATCTCTCGTGCGATCCGGTAACCTTTTCGCGCGACGCGGGCCGGCTGACCGCGGCGGGGTGGCGCATCGCGTCACTCGACCTGCTCGACCTCTTCCCCAACACCCATCACGTGGAGACCCTCGCTTCGCTGGAGCGTGCGCGATGATCTTCCTGCCGCAGTCCCCCTGATCGGTTTCGTCGCCGGCCTGGCCCTCGGTCATCAGCCGGGCACATCGATCGCGTTCTGTCTGGTCGCCGCGTTGCTCTGCGGGATGCGCAGGGCGCGCCTGGCGCTCCTGTGCTTTGCCATGGCGGGCGGTGTGGCCACTGCCGTTCATCGGGACGCCGTTCGCGCCGCGGACGATCGGAACCTCTTGTCGGTTCCGGCCGATCGTTTCGTGGTGGTCACCGCGCCGCTGAACCGCGACTGGGCGCGGAACGGCGAGAGCTACATGCTCCGCTGCGATCGCTTCCAGGTGAGCGGTGAGGACATCCGTCGCCCGCTGTTCATCTACGTGAGGTTTCCGCCTCCGCCGATCGGCATGAGCGGCTCCCTGCGCGCCGAAGGGTTCCTGCGTCGAAGCCTTCGTGGCGAGTCCACCCTCACCTTGAAATCTCCCACTCTGCTCGCTTACGGCCCCGACCTCGCGCCGTATCTGCCGGGCAGCTGGAATCGCGTTCTGATGATG
>JBDSGC010000131.1:0-3764 GCA_039919215.1 Thermoanaerobaculia bacterium
TGCTGCATTCTCGCCCGGATGCGATCGTAGAGCACTCGCTCATGGGCCACGTGCTGATCGACCATGCGCAGCCCGATGGGGATGTCGACCACGATGTAACTGAGGCGGTACTGCCCGATGACGCGCCCCTGCAGGTCGCCGAGCTGCGGTTCGATCGACTCGACGTGCGGCGCGTCGATGGTTGCGGTCAGGCCCTGCAGCGGCGGCTGGACCACGCTCTGCGTCTGGAAGAGCGGCGTGAACTGGGCTGTGAAGCGGGGGCCGTCGTATCGCTGCGGGCTGAACAGCGCGGGGGCATCGGCCATCCGCATCAAAGGCGGATTGGCCATTGCGTCGAGCAGACCGCTTCCTTCCTCCGATCCGCCCAGCGCTCGCTTGACCCCCTGCTCCACTGCGACATGCACGCTTCCCGAGTCGCGGAATCGCACCTCGGTTTTGGCCGGATGCACATTCACATCGACGCCCTCCGGCGGGAGCTCGACAAAAAGCACCACCGCCGGGTGCCCGTCGAAGTCGAATGCGTCGGCCGCACGGTTGGCTGCATGCGAGAGCACCCGATCCTTGACCAGTCTCCCGTTGACGAAGAGGTACTGGTTTCTCCTGCTGCCGTAGCGCAGCCCCCGCGTCACGAACCCGCGGACCGTCACCGACTCGATGGTCATGTCGATCTCGGAGAGGAACGGCTCCGCGTCGTTGCCGATCAGCTGCAGGACGCGGTCGCGGAGGGTCGCGGCGGGGGAGAGATCGAGCACCGTCCGGCCGTTGTGCTCGACCCGGAACGCGCGCGAGGGATCGGGGAGCGCGTAGGAGGAGACCACCGCGATGATGGAGCGGAACTCCGCGTCGGCACTCTTGAGGAACTTGCGCCGGGCCGGAACATTCTCGAACAACTCACGCACGGTGATGGTGGTCCCGCGGTCGCGCGCGGCCGGCCGGATGGTGCGCTTGCCGGTGAGCGGATCGCACTCCAGCTGCAGGGCCGCATCCTCTCGGCCGTCGAAGGTGGTCAGAGTGAATCGCGACACGCTGGCGATGGATGGCAGAGCCTCCCCCCGAAAGCCCAGGGTGCGAACCTGGGTGAGGTCCTGGAAGTCGCGGATCTTCGAGGTGGCGTGGCGCTCGATGGCCAGCAGGGCGTCATGGTGCGACATCCCGCAGCCGTCGTCGCGCACCTCGATCAGCTTGCGCCCCCCGTTCTCCAGCACCAGATCGATGGTGGAGGCTCCGGCGTCGATGGCGTTCTCCACCAGTTCCTTGACCACCGAAGCGGGCCGTTCCACCACTTCACCGGCGGCGATCTGGTTGATCAGATCCGAGGGGAGAATTTCAATGGGGGGCACCCGCTAATTATAGAGGTTGCGGTGCGCGGCATCCTGCCAGCCTCGCGCGCGCGTGGCGTTGCGCGTCCGTGACGCCGACGTCACACCTCCAGCACGACTTTGCCGAATGCTTCGCGCGCTTCGAGGATGCGGTGGCCCTCGGCGATCTGCTCCAGCGGCAGCACCCGGTCCACGATCGGCTTCAAGCGGCCCGCTTCGACGTGCTTCATGATCTCGTGCAGTTCCCCCAGGCTACCCATGGTGGAGCCGAGAATGGAGAGCAGCTTGAAGAAGACCAGGCGCAGATTGACGTTGACGTCGCCGCCCGTTGTTGCGCCGCAGGTGACCAGCCTCCCGCCGCGTGCGAGGGACCGCAGCGAGCGCTCGAAGGTGTCGGCACCAACGTGCTCGAAGACGACGTCGACTCCGCGCTTCGCAGTCAGCCTGCGGACCTCGGTGGAGAAGTCGACCTCACGATAGAGGATCGTTTCCGAGGCGCCGAGGTCGCGTGCGCGCGCTGCTTTCTCCGCGCTGCCGGCGGTGGCGATGACGGTGGCGCCCCACAATTTCGCGATCTGGATTCCGGCGCTTCCCACGCCGGAGCCGCCGGCGTGGACCAGCACCGTCTCGCCTGGGCGAAGCTGTGCACGCGCCACCAGCATGTGCCATGCGGTGAGCAGATCGAGCGGCAGTGCCGCCGCCTCGGCAAACGTCAACGCTGGTGGTTTGCGGAGAAGATTGCGGATGGGAACCGCGAGGATCTCGGCACAGCCGCCGTCGCTCGACTCGCCGAAGATGCCGTAGGAGAGGCAGAGCGGATCCTGGCCGCTGAGGCATGCGACGCAGAGTCCGCAGGAGTAGCCGGGAGCGACGAGCACCTCATCGCCCGTTTTCCAGCTCTGGCTGTTCTCATCGATCGCCTCGATCACCCCCGCGACCTCCGCACCAGGAACGATGGGAAGCGGAAAGCGGTGCCCGGGGACACCGCGGCGAACCCAGAGGTCGAGGTGATTGAGCGCGACTGCCCGCACGGAGATCAGCGCGCGCCCCGCTTCCAGCTGCGGGGCGGGGTGCTCTTCCACCACCAGTTTGTCGAGACCACCATGCTCCCGAACGACGATCGCTCTCACGGCGCGAATGATAGCGGGAGGGAAAGTAGAAAGCGGAAAGCATCTCCGATGATCTTCTGGTTTCTCTTGTCCCTTCGCTCTGGCCTGCACCTTGCTGGATCGAGGGCATGCGCCGGCTCGCAGCCTTCGTGACCATGGTTGCCCTTCTCGGGCTGGTGCTGGTGCTCACCTGGCAGGTGCAGATGCATCGGAGTCACCGCGCTCACGACGACGAGCCAACGGTGGTGGAGGTTGCTCCGACCGCCCGTGGGCTGCGCTGCTGATTCGGCGGTCTGTCTGGTCAGTGCGACGCGGTCCCGGATCGCATCCATCGAGAGCCCGTTGATGGCTGGCGAATCAGACCACCTCCCGTCGGCTGCCGGGATCCCATAGACTCGGCCTCGCGTCCTGGAGCGTGATCTTGACGGAACTTTGGCAACCAGCGGCACTGGCCGTGCCGGCCTAGCGGATGGTGCGGACCGAGAGGCGGACCTTGTTGCCTTTCAAGCCTTCCGGTCCGTGCACCGTATGCGCGCCGATCACGCTGACCAGAACTTCGAAGTCGCGAATGGACAACGCGGCCTCGGCGCCCAGCCCCGCGTCGACGACGAAATCGCGCACGCGGGCCAGATCGGTGAACTGGTAGGCGACGTTGCCGGCTCCCAGATAGCCGATTCCGTACAGCGTGTTCCAGTGAAGCCTCCACGTTCGCATGTCCTTGTTGCGGAAGATGGGAACGAAGTATTCACTGGTGAAGTGGATCTCGTGCGTGCCGGTATCGAGATTGTCCTTGCCCGAGAGCGACCGCAGTCCTTCCCGTCCGCTGAGACGGAACAGTTCGTAGAGGGGGATGCTGTAGCGCTCGAAGGGCTCGAAATCGGCTCCCCGAATCGTCGATTTGGTGAGAAAGGCGCCGAGGTGCGCGCGGCTGATGACGAAGGAGGCGGGGGTGAGGTCGAAGCGGCGGATCGCCGCGGTCTCCAGCTTGGTGTATTTGTAATCACCGGTGGCCAGGGACGTTCCCTCCGTCAGCGCGGCGGCGTAGCTGAACTTCTGGGGACCGAGCTCGCGGAAGGCAGTGAGAACCGGCACGATCCGTCCGCGGGACTCGCCGACGATCGAGTTGAGCTGCTCATCGAACTCGGTGCCGTACTGATAGCCGAGTTTTACGAAAATGTTGTTCCTGCGGTTGTCGACGCGTGTCACATCACCAAACGTGAGCCGGTCGTCTTCGAGCAACCCGAAGTAGCGGCGGTTGTAATCGCGGGGCAACTCCACCAGCAGGAGGCCGCCGCGGACGCGCTGAAAATCATCATTGTTCTTCTTGCCGATCGCT
>JBDSGC010000132.1:0-5611 GCA_039919215.1 Thermoanaerobaculia bacterium
TCCACACGGAAACCTTGTTCGAGACCAACGCCCGAGTGACGGGCTGGGAGGTCTTGCGGCAGGCCGTGACCGTCAGCAGCAGCGCGGCGGTGAGGACCCACGCAGAAACCCGAGTCACTACGTGGCCGTCCTGGCCACCGGTGTGGTCTGGGACCCGGGCGCGACGGCCGCGGGCGTCGAAGGGGTGACCGCCGGTGCGGCCGGGGCGCGAACGGCCGGGGCGCGAACGATTCCCAGGCGGGTCTCGTAGTCCGCTTTGTAGCGTTCTACTGCCGTCGTCAGCGCACTGACCACGATCTTCTGAAACTCCTCACTGCGGATCCTGCTCTCCTCGTCCGGGTTGGTGATGAAGGCAACCTCGACCAGAACGGCCGGCATGGTGGCGCCCACCAGCACCTTGAATGGCGCCTGTTTGACCCCACGGTTCTGCACGCCGGTGATGCGGTTCATCTCCTCCTGCACCGCCTGGGCGAGACGGCTGGACTCGTTCAAATACTCCTGCTGCGCAAGGTCCCACAGAATCAGTTTGAGATCGTTGGGAGCAGCAGGAACCGCAGCGGCCTTCGCCGCAGCGTTCTCCACCTCGGCGGCCTTTCTGGCCAGTTCGTCGGAGGCTTCCAGCGAGAGGAAGTACGTCTCCGCGCCATGAGCCCCTTTGAGCAGCGCGGCGTTCATGTGCACGGAGAGAAAAAGATCGGCGTGATACTGGTTGGCAATGGCCGTGCGCTGATCGAGCGGAACCACCACGTCGTCGGTGCGGGTCATCACCACACGCGTCTTGAGCCTCGACTCCAGCGAGGCAGCAAGCTTCCGGCACAGCGCCAGCGTCGCTTCTTTCTCCAACAGCCCGCCGGGGCCAACGGCGCCTACTTCCTTTCCACCGTGCCCCGCATCGATGACGATGGTGTGGATCCCCGGCTGCTCGACCGCCCGGCCGGCAGCCCCGGGATCCAACCCGCCGGGACCAGCCGCTGCGCCCTTGTGAAGATCGAGCACGATGCGGAAAGGGTTGTCCAGACGATAGGCGTCCGCGACGACCTCCGCAGACGTCAGCAGGATGCGAAGATCGCTTCCGGCGAAGGAGGTTTTCGCAACGTAGGGATCTTCGTGAGCCTGATCGGCGTACGGAGCCCGGATCGCTCCGCGAAACCGGACGGTGTAAGCATCCTGCTCCTTGACGATCGCGTACTCCAGCGGTGCGGTCAGAGTGAGCACCACTTTGGAAGTCCCCTGGATGTTGGCCACCGACACTTGGACGCCGACGGTGGTCTGCTGTGCGGGGCGGATGGACAGCACTCGGCTGAGTGCATCCCAGGTCGTATCCTGTTGCGCGGCGCGCAGGAGAAATCCCTGCAGAAACTGGATGGGAACGTAAACCCGTCCCTCCGCCACGAACGGTGGTACCGGCATCTCGATCAGGTCATCGCGGATGACCCCGAACCGACTCTGCGGCCCGAAGGCGGCGGTGGTTTGTCCTAGGGAGGCCTTGAACCCCACACCGTCATTGCTGATCGTGCCGCCGAGGGCAGCAAGCACTTCGTCAATGGCGAAAAGGTCGGTGCTTCCATGCGGAAGGACGGTGAGCGGCTTGTCGCCGGCGGACATCCGCAGGGTGGCCTGCGGAGGTGCCTGAGCCAGGACGATGGAGGCGATCGCGAGGATGAGAAAGGGGACGAAGGTGAGCCGCTTCATGGAGATGGCCGATTATCGCACGCCGCGGTGCTGCGGTCTCGCTGCCTCGGTGTACGACCGGGTATCCTGTGCCCCATGAAGCGCCTCCCCGCACTCCTCCTGCTACTGGTCCTCGCCCTCGCATGCGGGGGAAAGCCTGATGGCCGCTCTCCCCTGGTGAGCAAAGAACCGATCAGTGTCAGGGGATGGATCGCCGACGTCGAAGGCTCCACCAACACATTCCACACCGTCGAGACGGAGGCCGCGCGGAAGACGCAACTGTTCCAGTCGACGAATGTGTGGATCGATCAGGCGCCGTATGTCTCCGGCGGCGTCGCCGAAGATGGCGCGTTCATCCTGCTCGACGTACCTCCCGGCACCAACACCATCAGCTTCTCCGCGCCGGGGATCTCCGCATCGCAGCTGAAGCTCGAGAACATCCCTGGAAACGCAGACGTCTTCGTGCCGGCAATGCTCCTGAAGAGTGGCGCGGTGTCGATGCTGGACCCTGCCGCGGTGAAGGTCCGGCTGGCCGCGCACATCAGCGCCCCCCGTCCGACCGGGGCCACGGCCGGCGTGGCCGGCCTGCGCATCGCGGTGATGGAGACGCCACTGGCGCAGATGGCTGACCGGCATGAGTATCCGAACCCGCCGCTCTCTGCCGCACCTCTGGCAAAGGTCCGCTGAACGCTGGATCGACCACGTTCCAGCCGGACTGAGAGCGTCTGGCATTTTCCGTGAACCGGGATCTGCCGTGAGCACAAAAAACCCCGACCGTCGCGTCCAGGACCACGGCAACATCCTGTCCCGGATGGCCACCGGAGCGACCCGCTGGACCGGCTCCACCGGGGCCTTCGTGACCGCCTTCACGGTGATCCTGGTCTGGGCCCTCACCGGACCGATCTTCCAGTACTCCGACACCTGGCAGCTGGTGATCAACACCAGCACCACCATCGTGACCTTCCTCATGGTGTTCCTGATCCAGCGGTCGCAGAACAAGGATGCGCTGGCGGTGCAGCTCAAACTCAGCGAGATCGTGGCTGCCATGGAGGGAGCAAGCAACCGCCTGATCTCGGTGGAAGATCTCTCCGAGGAGGAGTTGCAGGTATTGCGGATTCACTACAAGCGACTGGCGGAGATGGCCCGCCACGACTCCCACCTGACCGAGTCGCATTCGGTGGAGGAAGCGGAGTCGCGACACGCCATCAAACGCGACCGGCGGCGCAACGCCGGCCAGCGCATCGTCGAGGCCATCAAACCGAAGCGCTAGCCGGGCCGGCACGGCCGGCTTCGCTGGTTGCCCAAGGCTCCGCCAGGATCACGCTCCAAGAAGTTCTGCCGCGCAGGCCTGGGGCGGAGCGGTCCTCATCAATGGCGACTGGGAGCCGGACTGAACACGAACTGTAGCAGCCGCGGAGCGGCGGAATCTCCGTAGCCCAGCGCGTCAGCGCTGGGATCTAAGACGCGATGCTGAGGAAGCCGCGCAGCGGCGACATCCCGCAGGGAGACGCTCAATCGTTGCTACGGGACTGAAGAAGGACTCTCGACGGGCAGCGGCCACGAAGCCGATTTTCCTGATGGTTTGTTAGAACTGGTTGGTGGCTAGCGGCGAAAATCATCGGGGACGCTTTGCGGACCAACGCCGCCGGCCGTGCCGGCTGCGCCGACCAGTTCTGCGAACTTCTTCAGGTCAATGTTTCCGCCGGAGATGACCGCGACGATCGGCCCGTTCCCGGCCTTTCCTGTCAGCGCGGCGGCGACGGCGAGCGCTCCCGCGCCTTCGGCGATCACTCGCGTTTTCTCCGCGATCAAGCGCATGGCCTGCCGCACCTCATCGAGGGTGACCACGATCGAACCGTCGACGATTCCCTGCATGCGCTCCCACATCCGCGGAAAGACACTCTTGCCCCCCGCTCCGTCGACGAACGACTGCTGCCAGCCGGTGAACTCCTGCGCGGAGCCCGACTGGAACGACAGCGCCCCTGGCGCGGCCGTCTCCGGCTCCGCCCCAAGGATCTTCACGTGAGGAGCCAGCGGCCGCAGCGCGCTTCCGATCCCGGCAATCAATCCGCCCCCTCCAATCGCAGCGATCACCGCCGTGACCTGGGGCAGGTCTTCCAGAATCTCCAGACCGATGGTGGCGTTGCCGGCGATGAAGTCATGGTCATCGAAGGGGTGGACAAACGCGCCTTCCACGCCAGGAAAGGCGCGCTCCTCCATGGCCTTCCAGCATTGATCGAACGGCGCTTTGATGATGCGCGCTCCCAGATTGCGCATCCGATCGATCTTGGTATCGGCGGCGGTTTCAATGGCCACCACCGTGCAGCAGACGCCTGCTTCGCGCGCGGCGAAGGCCACTCCCTGACCGGCATTTCCGGCGCTGATGGTCCACACCCCCCGATTGCGCTCTTCCGGATCGAGAAGGGCTACCGCGTTCGCGGCCCCGCGCAGCTTGAAGGCGTTGATGGGCTGCAGATTCTCCAGCTTCAGCCAGATCTCTGGTGCCGGAGCATCCAGACGAAGGCGGATCAGCGGCGTGCGGGTGATGATCCCCCTGATGCGTTCCTCCGCGGCGCGGATTTCCTCGAGGGTGACGGGACGGACGGCAGGAGCGGCAACAGGCATCGGCGCATTGTAGCGAGGGAGCGCCGTCGCGCACTCAATTCGGCGCGAAGGTCAGCAGGTCCAGGCTGAGCGTGACGCGCGGAGGCGTCGCGCCGCGCGGGCGATAGATGGACAGGCGGAGATCGGCAACCTGCTGCTCGTCGACGGCCACGCTCGTGCGCACTGCCCTCTGCTCGAGGAGCGTGAACAGGGATGCGAATTCTTCACGCGTCCGATCGCCGCGGGGCTTTCCTTCTCCCCGCAGCTCGATCAGGTCGTCGGGTCCGGGCACGGCGACCAGCAGCCGGCCGTTGTGGCGCAGGACGCGGCGGAACTCGGAGGGATTCATGCGGGCGGTGATGGACATGAGCCGGCTGAAGGAGGCGTCTGCATACGGCAGAAACCGATCGGCGTTGGCCACGATCCATGAGCACTGCGGATAGCTTCGGGCGGCCACCTCCACCGCGGGCGTGGAGATATCCAGTCCTTCCCCTTCGAAGCGGAATTGCCTCTGGATCTCACCCAGGAAGTAGCCGTCCCCGCATCCGACGTCGAGCACGCAGTCGGATGCGGCAGCTTGGAGATCGTGCGCCACCGCTGCCAGCAGCGGCGCCGCCATTCCTGAGTCGTGAATTCGTTTTCGCGCTGCCACCGCGGCTGCGGAGTCGCCCGGGTCGCGCGAACGGCGATCCTGCGGCCCGAGGAGATTGACGTATCCGCTCCGGGCCACGTCGAAAGAGTGGTTGCGCACACACGACAGCCGCGACCCGTCCAACGAAAGCGGAGCGCCGCAGGCGCGAACCGTACAGAGACGCTCGATCATTCTGGTGTAGGTGCGCGGAGGAACGGACTCCCCGCGCACTACAATCATTGTTCCATGGGACGTTCCACGCGCCGCTTGATCGGGTTGACCGCGGGTCTGGTGGTCTTCGTCGTGGTCTCCGCGCTGCTCTACCAGGTGGGGATGCTGCATCTGGAGGGCAAGTCACGCTCCTTCTGGGACGCACTGGAGTGGGCCGCCGAGACCCTGAGCACCACCGGATATGGCGCGGACAGTCACTGGTCCCATCCGGTGATGGTGCTGTTCGTGATCACCGTCCAGTTCGCGGGCGTGTTCCTGGTCTTTCTGGTGGTGCCCATCCTGCTCGTCCCCTTTCTGGAGGAGCGCTTCGAGCGCCAGCTGCCGCGCGTTCCTCCGAAACTCTCCGAGCACGTGGTGGTCTATCGGTACGGACCGGCGGTGGAGACTCTTCTCGATCGGCTGCGCGCCGCCGGAGTGCGGTCGCTGGTGGTGGAAACCGATGAGACGCTTTCGCGCGCGGTGATGGAACGCAAC
>JBDSGC010000133.1:0-6776 GCA_039919215.1 Thermoanaerobaculia bacterium
TCTGACGTGCGTGCCGAGCTCCGTCACGAGGCATCCCTCGGATTTCTGGATGATGCCGACGTCCGCACCACCGCTCATCCGATCCTGCGCCTGGGGCGCGGTGGATGGACCGATCCCCGCGCTCACCGACAGTTCGTCCGGTTGGCCAATCGAGTGGCCCTGCGCAAACGGCAGCAGCGAGGCCGTTCCGATGAGCTGGCCCGCCTCTACCAGCTGGAGATCATCAAGCTGCGCATGCGGATTCAGGAAATGAGCCGGATCGATCATGCCGTCCTGACCGCGCGCCGCGACGCCGATATCCGGTCGGATACAATGGCCTCGAGCAAATGACGAGATCCCTTCTCGCCCTCCTCCTCACCTCGATCACGGCCGCACCGCTCTTCGCTCAGGGTAAGGATATGGGGCCCGCGGCGCAGCACTACCAGCAGAAGACGCCCCGATTTCACTTCGTCCCCGGCCCCCGCAAGGAAGGCGGCGAGATCAGTGTGGACATCCCGCAGAACGCGCACGTGGAATGGGTCCGCGACGAATACGCCATCCTGCAGCCCGATGTCACGGTCAAGTATCAGGACATCACCGTCCGCGCGGACAAGATGACCATCAACTACCGCACCAAAGACGTGGTGGGCGAAGGGCACGTCATCATCGACCAGGGGCCCATCCGCATGACCGCCCAGCAGGTCATCTTCAATCTCGACTCCAAGACCGGAACCTTCTTCACCGCCACGGCCGCATTGCAGCCGGACATGTACTTCACCGGCGACAAGATCGAGAAGACCGGAGACACCAACTACCGGCTGACCAACGGCGTGATGACCTCCTGCGATCTGGACCGCCCTTCCTGGTCCTTTCACGTCCAGAGCGCGGACATCAACCTCAACGACTACGCCCACATGCGCGGGGTGAGCTTCCGCGCACACGAGATCCCCATCCTCTACGCGCCGGTTTTGCTGTGGCCCACCAAGCATGAGCGGTCGCAGGGCCTGCTGATCCCGCGGCTCACACTCTCACGGGAGTTCGGGACGCGGCTCGATCTCGGATATTTCATGCCCTTCGGTGAGTCGGTGGACGCCACGGTTTACGCAGACCTGAACTCCGCAAGTTACTTCGGCGCCGGAGTCAACTTCCGTTACCGCCCGTCCGAAGACGTGAAGCTCGGCGATCTGAATGCCTACACCGTCCACGATGTGAGGGCGAAGCGGGAACAGTGGAAATACACGTACCAGCACTCCCAGGACAATCTTCCGGGCGGATTCCGCGGAGTGGTCGATGTGGAGGATTTCTCCAATCTCGATTTCTTCCGCCGCTACGACCGCGATCCGCGCCTGCACACCCTTTCGCAGATCTACTCTTCCGCGTACCTGACCAGAAACCGGCCGACCTATTCGTTCAATGTGCTCACCGACCGGCGCGACATCGTGGGGTTCGCCTCCTCGGAACCCAATCAGCCTCCGGACCGGCAGAGGTTCGAGCAGCTCCCCTCGCTCCAGCTGCGGATGTACCCGAACCGGATCGGCAACACGCCGCTGTATTTTTCGCTGGAGTCGTCGCTCTCGCATCTGGCCACCAGCGGTTTGATCAACGGTCCGACAGCGAACTATTTTCGCGGCGACTTTTTTCCGACGCTGTCGCTGCAGTTGCGCACCCCCGCATGGTTTTCCATCCGGCCGCAGCTTTCGGTTCGGGACACCTGGTACTCCCAGAGCCTCAATCCCAACGCAGCGGCCAACGGCCTGGGTTCGCTCCCCGCCTCCCGAGACGCCATCCAGCGCTTCTACGCGCAGGGTCAGGTGGAGGTGGTCGGCCCTTCGTTCTCGCGCGTCTACAACGACGCATTCGCCGGGTTCACGAAATTCAAACACGTGATCGAGCCCCGCTTCCGCTACCTCTACACGTCGAACGTCAACGATCAGGATCGGGTGATTCGCTTCGATACGGTGGACACGCCGTTCCTCCCCATCGTCCGCGATTCGGTCGAGTATTCGCTCACCCAGCGCGTCATCGGGCGTGAGGCCGGGCCGAATTCGTCCTCGCGCGAAGTGCTTTCCTTTGCCTTGCGCCAGTCGGTATCGCTCTCCCGGCCATTCACGCAGACCACTGGCGGAAACCTTCCCGGCAGCTCGGTCACGCCGGGGGCCAACAACAAGTTCACCCCGCTGGTGGCCAGCCTGCACGTCAACCCCTACCAGTCGATCACCTTCGACGCAAACACGACCTTCGGCAACGTCACCAAAAGGATCCAGCAGAGCAGCGTATCGGCGAACCTGGTCGGCACGGGCGTGAATGCCGACAAGTACCTCAGCTTCACCTACTTCGCCTCGTACAAAGACCGGACGCAGCAGGCCGACTTCAGCGCCAGTCAGATCCGGCTCAACAGCGGTGCCTCCCTGCTCCGCGATCGCATCCGCGCCGACGTGCAGCTGAACTACGACGCCAGGAACGGGAAATTTCTGGAGCAGCGCTACCTCATCGGAGGCACTGCCGCCTGCTACGGGATCGCTCTGGAGTTCCGCCGGTTCCTCGTCTACGTGCCGTTCGAAAAGGCCGACTTCAGCGCCGGCATCGCCGTGACCCTCAAGAACGTCGGCACCATCGGCACACACTAGAGGCAAACCAGAAACCAGAAACCAGAAACCAGAAAACGCGCGGTGCTGGGTGATCGCCCCCTTCTACTGCCAGCGAACGCTTAGTTCTGGTTTCTGGTTTCTGGTTTCTGCTTTCTGCTTTCTGCTTTCTGCCTTCCGGCTCCCTCTGATACCCTCCCGCGACCGTGGCGAACGTCTACTCGTTCAAGGATTTCGAGGGCAGCAGCCATCGGATTCTCATCGATCTCATCCGGCGCTACTCCAAGCCTGGCGGCACCCTGCTCGACCTGGGTGCGGCGGGCGGCGAGCTGGGGGCGGCGGTGCGCGATCGGTTCGAGCGCACCATCGGCTTCGAGTTTGACGTCGATCGCGCCGGCGATCTCCGGGGACACTTCGACCAGGTGGTCATCGCGGACCTGGAAACCGTGCGGACCCTTCCCGTGAACAACGTCCGGGTCATCGTGCTCGCCGACGTGGTGGAACATCTCCGCGACTCCTCGATCCTCCTCCCCGTCCGTCGGTCCCTCGGCGCGGACGGGAGGCTCTTCCTCTCCGTGCCCAACATCGCCAACATCACCGTCCGGGTCGGGTTGCTCTTCGGGGTGTTCGAGTATCGCGATCGCGGGATTCTCGACGCCACGCATCTCCGCTTCTTCACCATGCGGACGATCAAGCGGGAGGTTGAGCAGGCAGGGCTGCGCATCGTCACCATCCGCGGATCCTCCATCCCCATCCGTCTCATCATCGGGCGCTTCACACCGGAGCCGGTCCTGCGGATCGGCGAGCGCCTGCTCACTCTGATCACCCGGGTCTGGCGGTCGCTGTTCGCCTACCAGATCATCATCGTGGCCGAGCCGAAGTAACGGTGGAACCGCCCTCAGGACTCGATGGGGACCACAGCGCGGCGGGCCCTGATCCGGGCACCCATCGATTCGAGAAACGACAGCACCATGAACAGAATCAGCGCGATCGACGCCGGAATCCACCACCCGCGGCCGATGCGCCTGCTGAACTCGACACGATGTTGCCCGGCAGGCACCGGCACTCCGGCAAACAAGCCGTTGATCTGCACGGGGCGCACCTCGCGGCCATCAACGACCACGCGCAATTCCGGGGTGAGCTTTTCGGAACTGGCCAGCATCGTCGCTGCAGGCGCGCTGACGTCGATGATCGCGCCGTTCCCGCCGTAGCGTCGCAGAGACACCTGGGCATCGGAGGCCTGCAGCGAGATCGGATGGGAATCGGTGACGATGGCCTCGTCGGAGAAGTCGACTCCGGGAGTGGCCAGGAGCTGCGTGAGGGTCATCTGCCGAAGCCGCGAGACTGCATGAAAGCGAGGGACTTCGGCGGCATTTCGGAACAGCCGCCCGTCGGGAAGCTCCCGCTCGAAAATCACCGGGGTCATCACTCTCCCGAAAAAGATCGGAGCGTCTCCTTCCTCCGCCGAGCCGCGCAGCAGCCCGGCGCTCATGCCCACCGGCTGGATCCGGAGAATCACGGTCTCCCCCAGACGTGCGAATGGCCGCAAGGGGATGTAGACCTTGTCCATGACCGCGATGTCCGCCGGAAGAAAATCTCGCGCGTACACCACGCTCGATCCCCGAAGCAGCCAGACCGACAGGTGGGCCTTGCTGGATTTCTGTTTCAGCGCGCTCACCGGGAGCTCGATGGCGTAAAAGGGCTCGGCATCGACTCGAATGTGCCGCTGCAGCACCCTTCCTGCCGCGAGCTCCAGAGCCCCCGTCTCCTTCACCCCGGCGACCGTGTTCTTGAACGTCGTCCACTTCACGATGTCGATCGACTTGTGCTCGACGAAGTAACGAACTCCCAGCATCGACACCAGCGGATCGTCGAATTGGAACTTGAGGCTGTTGAACAGCAGCACGGTGGAGTGGCCGTCGAACGAGCTGGGGTCAACACGCTTCAGAAGTCTGCGATAGACCTCCTCGGATGAGAAGTGGCTGCGGACGTCTTCCAGACCGACCAGCTCCGAGGAGTTCGGCCAGAGGTAATTGAAGAGCGGCGCGATCCGGAATGGACCCGGCTGGGAGCGCAGAAACGAAATCATCGGCGTCGACGGCGGCGTCGCATTCTGCAGTTCCAGATAGGGATAGAACCGGCCTGCGAACACGCCCAGCTCCGCGGTGGCGGCGATCATCAGGGCCAGGCCAATGAGGTTTCGAAATCGCGTGCGCGTCAGCGCTCCCACACCGGCCCCTGCGAGATAGGCGATGGGAAGCGGCAGAAGCAACTGCAGGCGCGTCAGGGATGAATATTTGAATCCGGGAAGGCTTCCGATCAGGCGCGGCAGCAGGGGCGCGCCGAACATGCAGCCGAGCAGCATCAGCGTCGTGGCCAGCCAGAACCAACGGTTTCGCGCACGCCGCCGGAGCACTCCGATCAGCGCAAGCGCGGCCCCGACCAGCCCGATGAAAATCGTGGCCTCCACATAGTTGTTGAGGACGCCGAGATCGCGGTCGCCGACCCAGTTCCGCTCCGCCGGATTTCCCAATCGATCGGGCATCACCAGGCTGCGCAGATGTCGGAGGGGAAAGAAATGTTCGAAGGCCGAATCCGCACGCGTCTCCAGGTAGCCGGTCCGTCGAACCATCTGAGCGAACGGCACCAGGGCCGGAGCCGCGATCAGCAAGGCCAGCACCACCGCAGTGACGACCGCCGCGGTGGTCCTCCCGTCGGCCCTTCGTTCCCGAATCCAGACGAACAGAAAGTACGCGCCGGCCAGCCATCCACCGTAGGCCATCGTCGCCGGAAAGCCCGCCAGCGCGTAGGAGAGCGCAAGCATTCCGACGGCCCAGAAAGGTGTTCGCTTCCCTCGCGCGGTCCGCAGCGCGATCCACAGCAGCGCTGGATACAGAGCCGCGGCGTTGGTGGCCTGCCACAGCCATCGAACCGAGATCGCTCCCGACGCGGCAAAAAGGATCGCTCCAATGGCCGCAGAGCGCTTGCCGAGGCGCTCCTCACGAAGCCAGAGGTAGGCAAAGAACAGCGCGCCGAGAAACTTCAGCAGAACGATGCCGCTGTAGACCCAGGGAAGAGGAAGAAGAAGAGCGGGAAGCAGGACGAACGGCGACAGAACGGCCGAGGCGGCCGATCCGAATCCGGGCACTCCGGAGGCGATGAAACGGTTCCAGTGAAAGGAGCTCCAGTCGCGTTTCAGCAGCGCGATCTGCGTGTAATACGAAGTTGGCGGGTCGTTGATCAGGGAGTTCTGCACATCCCCCGTCCGCATGGCGGCCCAGGGATCGAAGTTGAAGAAGACATCATTCGGCGAGACCACCCTCTGCATCACCAGGGTGGGAAAGAAGAAGATGAGGAGATAGAGACCGCCGCCGAAAAAGACCAGGCGGTGTTTCCGGACGAAGCGTCGCACTCGGAAGGCAGTGTAGCCGCTCGCTTCGCGCCAAGGGAACGGGGATCCGTCTCTCCCATCCGTCGTGCCGCGCTCCGCCCTGTCCCGGTGAGCCGACACCCGCCACCGGGGACCTCGCGTAGACTTCTGCCCGATGCCGCCACGGAAGAAGCTGCTCATCGCCGCCGACGTAGATCGGGCGCTGGTGGCTCGCGCGGAAGAGGACGAACGCTTCGAGGTCGTCGATCGGCCGGTCCGCTCCGAGGAGGAGCTCGTGGCCATCGTCGGTCCGTGCGAGATCCTGGTAACGCGGTCGTACAACCGGGTGTCCCGGCGCGTGATCGAGGCAGCCCCTCGCCTGGAGTTGATCGCTCAGGGGACCAGCGGTACCGACAACATCGACGCGGCAGCTGCGCGCGAACGCTGCATTCCGATCCTCAGCCTTCCCGGCGAAAATGCCACTGCCGTCGCCGAGATGGTGCTCGGCCACATGCTCACCCTCACCCGAACCATCCCCTGGTATCACCGCGACATGATGAACGGCGGCTGGAATCGGAACGACAGCGCCACACGTCATGAGCTGCGCCATTACCGGCTGGGAATCGTCGGACTGGGAGAGGTGGGCCGTCGGGTGGCTCGCCTCGCATCCGCGTTCGGGATGCACGTCGCGGCCTTCGATCCATATCTCGACGAGGGCGACTTTGGCCTCCGTGACGCCGAACAAGCCCCCTCGCTCGACGCGCTGCTGGCTGGCCTGGACATCCTCACGCTCCACGTTCCGCTGACCGAGGAAACGGTGGGGATGATCGAGACGAAGCACA
>JBDSGC010000134.1:0-4101 GCA_039919215.1 Thermoanaerobaculia bacterium
ACTGCGAGGTAATTCATCTGGGGAAGATTCATGGAAGCCTCCTCGGGATCTTTTGAGGCTCCATCGTACCCTTCGCCGAGCCCACGCTTCGATCCGGCGGCAAGAAAGCAATCAGGCGTTCTCGAGAAGTTGCTGAAACTCCGGATATTGCAGCACGTCGACATCGGCCCCATCGCTGCGCTCCGCGTGCAGGCGCATGGCCCGCCCGAGATCCTCCACTCGGATCGGATGGAAACGAGCGGGCAACATCCGGGAAACCTTCGGAAAGATCGATTGTGTCAGCCGGTCCTGCAGTCCGTAGCGGATTTCGCGGGTAACCAGAAGGCTGGGGCGGAAAAGGCTGGTGTGCCGGATGCCCGCGGCGCGGACCGCCTCTTCTGCTGCTCCCTTCACGCGAATGTAGAAACTGCGCGACGAAGCGTTCGCTCCCACAGAGGAGAGCAGTGAGATGTGCTCGACGCCCGCCGTCCGGCAACCGCGAGCGAACGCTCCCGCGTATTCGACGTCGACCTTCCATACTTCCTCTTTCGGAGTGCGGCTGGGCTGGCCCACGCCCATGGTGTTGAACGCGGCCTGACAACCCCGCGCGGCCTTCGCCGTCTGCGCCTGGAGATCGTTCAGATCGACGACGACCGCTCGAACTTTCGGAACGTCGCGAAAAAGATCGGAGGCTCGCCGGGTGAGGAAAATGATCTCTTCCCAGCGCGAGGAGGCAATGAGCTCTCGTACCAACGAGGAGCCCACCGCGCCGGTGCCTCCGATGACGATGGCCTGCATGGCGGCATTGTGGACCGGGCAGCAGGGGAACGGAACGCTGCGGTACGATCGCGCCGTCATGGAATTCGACGTCTTCTTCTCGATCAGCCAGACCGACGTTCGCGGATGGATTCCCAGCGAACGGGAGATGTTCGAGCATTTCTTCGAGCAGGTGGAGCTGGCCGACCGCCTCGGATTCGGCACCGCCTGGATCGCCGAGAGCCACCTCTCGACCGAGGTGCAGAAGGGCAATCCGGGTGCGGTCATCCCGCATTTCGTCGGAGAGATCGGCCTGAACACCGACATCCTGCAGCTCGCCCATCGCATCTTCGCCAGAACGAAGCACATCGGCGTCGGCTCCGCAATCCTCAACATTCTCTGTAACGGTGGACCGATCGCCGCGGCCGAACGGGTAAAGACGTTCCTCACCCTCCATGGCCTCGATCCAGCCGAGGAGCGTCTGCTGCACATCGGTTTCGCCTCGGGGCGCTTCCCGTTCATCAACATCCCTTACGGCATCGTTCCGCGGAATCCGGTGGAAGAGGCCGCGTGGCCGGTAGTGAAGAACAAGATCTTCGAAGAGGCCACGGAGATTTTCCTGCGGTTGCTGCGGGGAGAGACCCTCAGCTCCGCAGACATTCATTCACAGACGCTCCGGCGGGAGGACTTTCGTAGCGATGCCGACTGGCAGCGCGTCGTTGACGCTGCTGGCCACGCAGCAGTGTTGCCGCAAGGCATTCCGCTGGAGCGGCGATGGATTTTTCCAAACTTGAAAATTGTGCCGCAGGAGCCGCGCCTGGAGCTGCTGCGATTGCTGATCGGCTCGCACGATCCGCACGTGCAGGGCTTCGCGAACACGTTGATGCCGGTCGGCGTTTTCAATCTCTCCATCACGCCGGGCGGGGAGATCGAGAAAACGAACGCCTCGATGCAGACGGCCTATCACCCCAGCGGCGGCGGCTGGCATCGCCGCCTCATGCCGCGTACGGTGCTGGTGTTCATCAACGAAGATCCGGACAAGGCCGCGGCAGAAGCGCGCGAGGCGCTGGCGAACTACTGGAATGCACTGGAAGGGACTCTGGATGAGGAGAAAGTGCGCAAGGCCACGGACAACGCGCTGATCGGCGACGGCCCGGCAATCCTCGAGCAGATGAAGAAACGCTTCCATCCCGAAGACCGGCTGATGCTCTGGTTCGACTTCAACAACCACGACTCCCAACGCGTGATGAAGAACATGACCGATTTCATGGCCGCGGCGAAATCGCTGGCGTAGGCCGGCAGCCGGCACGGCCGGCGGCGTTGGTGCGCAAAGCGGCCGCCACGATTTTCGCCAATCGCAGAGATTGATGGCGAGAAACGCGAACCTCCCGATCGAGTGACCTTCTCCCCGCACACGGGGAGAAGGTCCGCGAAGCGGCGATGAGGGGTCCTGCTTCGTCGAGTGCGCGCCCCTCATCCGCCTTCGGCACCGTCTCCCCGTGCCCGGGGAGAAGGACTCTCGATCGTAGACCACGGCGCTCGACGGTTTCCTGGAAGCGGCGAAGACGGTGAAGGATCAGCGCCGTCGCAGGTGTCAGTTCGATTTCTCCGGCCTCGTGGATCACGGATGATCAGTCGCTCTACAATCTCCCCGTGCCCTTCGACGAAACCGCCGCGCCCAACTTCGCCAGGGCCATGCCGAACTGGCAGCCGCTCGTGGAGTACCGGCGGAACGGGATCGCCGAGAACACCATCCACGGCGCGGTGTCGTGGGTCTCCGGCCGCAACGTTCTCCATTCCTTCGGTGGCAACGTCGAGGTCTACGGACGCTCGATGGTCAAGCCGCTGATGATGAAAGTCTTCGCCGACGTGTTCGCGCGCGGCCTCAATCCGGAGCAGCAGGCCATCTCGGTGGCTTCTCACAACGGCGATGTCGAGCATGTCCGTGTGGCCCGCTCCATCCTCAAACCCTCCGAGTGGGGCCTGATGCAGACGCCGCTCGATGTGCCGCTGGTTCAGTTCGGACGGCAGGTGCGGCGGCCGAGACGCTGGTATCACTGCTGCTCCGGCGAGCACGCCGCGATCCTGCGCGGCTGCCGCCTCAAAGGCTGGTCGCGGGTCGGTTACGTCTGGCCCCACCATCCCTTCTTTCAGGAGTACCTCGGCACCATGCAGCGCGTCCTGGGGCCGGAGTGGAAGCCGGGCGTGATCGCCAAGGACGGATGCGGCCTGCCCACGGTGAGCATGACCGTCACCGATCTCACGCGCCTCTTCGCCAACCTGGTCACCGAGCGAGAGCGCGACTGGATCTGGGGCGCCATGGTCGATCATCCCGATCTCATCGGCGGCTTCAACCGCCTCGACTCGACCATCCTCAAAGCCTGCGGCGGCCGCGTCATCGCCAAAGAGGGCGCGGACGGATTGCTCGGTCTGGCCATCGAGCATCCGGAGTATCCCGACGGGCTCGGCGTGGTGGTGAAGATTGCGCACGGCTGGAACCCGCAGGCCACCTGGTACATCGCGCGCTACATCCTCGGCGTCCTCGGATTCGAGTTCCGCAACCCTTACAAGCTGCGCCGGCAGAAAGCGTTCATCGTTCCCGAAGTCATTCCTCCGGCACTGAGGTCTCGCGCAGAAGGCATCGTGCCGTGGGACTCCTGGGATCCCGACATCGACCGCTGGGACTTTGAGCCGGAAGAGTTCGCGATGGTAGGAAGCAGCGGGCCGGTGACCATTCGATGAACAAGGTCCGAGATGATCGAAGCGATCCGACAAACAAACCGATCTCGTCGCACTCGGTGAAACTCCGATGAAGCACGGGAGGTTCTCTCTTCCAGGCGAAGTCGCGTCCGGGATGATCGGTAACTTCATCAGCGGACGCTTCACCCAGCCGCGTGGGAACGGGTTTCTCGATGACCTGAATCCAGCGACCGGCGAGGTCATCGCCCGTATCCCCGATAGCGATGCCGCGGATGTCGACGATGCGGTGACCGCTGCTGGCGCCGCCTTCGACGGCTGGAGAAAGACGCCAGCGACCGAACGATCTCGTCTTCTGCTGCGCCTGGCCGACCTCATCGAGAAAAATCTCGACGACCTTGCGCATCTCGAGTCGGTCGACAGCGGGAAGACACTCTCGCTGGCGAAACGGCTGGACATCCCCCGGGCCGTCGCGAACTTTCGCTTTTTCGGCACCGCCATCCTTCATCAGAATTCAGAAGCGCATGTCACCGATGACATCGCGCTCAACTACACGCTCCGCCATCCGATGGGTGTGGCCGGACTGATCTCACCGTGGAACCTGCCGCTCTACCTGCTCTCCTGGAAGATCGCGCCGGCCATTGCGGCAGGAAACACCTGCGTGGCCAA
>JBDSGC010000135.1:0-4477 GCA_039919215.1 Thermoanaerobaculia bacterium
CCGTTGATTCATCAGGACCTCACCTCGGCGTGCTTTTCGAACAGCGCGGCATGGATCGCCCGCACGGCGCGATCTCCTTCGCTCTCGCTGCAGGCGATGGAGAGGTTGAGTCCTGAGGTGCCCATGGAGAACATCGACAGCGGAACTCCACGAACCGCATCAAAAATGCGCGCGCCGACTGCAGAGTCGCGCATCAGGTCGCGGCCGACGACCGCCACGATGCACTGATTCTCCAGCACCTCCACGTTGGCAACCGGTCCGAGCTTCTCCACCAGCTGCTGCAGGTTGTGCTTGTCGTCGATGGTCACCGACACGGAGACCTCGGAGGTCGTGATCAGGTCCACCGAGATCTCCAGCTGCTCGAACACCGCGAACAGGCGGGCCAGGAATCCATGCGCTCCCAGCATCGTGTTCGAGGTCATGTGGACGATGGTCACTCCGCGCTTGACGGCGATGGCCCGTGGGCCCGCAGCGCTTGCGTCGCCTTCCTCGGTGATCTCCGTGCCGGGGCTGGAGACATTGTGCGTATTGAGGATCCGCACCGGGATGTGCTCGGCCACGGCAGGCGCGATGGTCTTGGGGTGGAGCACTTTTGCGCCGAACCACGCCAGCTCTGCCGCCTCGACGTAGGAGATCCGCTCGATCATCTTCGCCGCTGGGATGAGCCGCGGATCGCACGTCATCATGCCGTCGACATCAGTCCAGATCTGGATCTCCTCAGCCGAAATCGCCGCGCCGACGATCGCTGCGCTGAAGTCCGATCCGCCGCGTCCTAGCGTCGTGGTGGCGCCCTCGCGCGTACTGCCTATGAACCCTCCCATGACCGGGATGAGATTCCGCTCCAGGAGCGGAACGAGAACGCGACGGGCCGCTTCGCGCGTTTCCTCCATGATCGGCGAGGCTTCGCCGAACCGCCCATCGGTGATCACCACCTCTTCGGAGTCGACGTGTTCGCCCGGCAGCGCGCGCATCATCAGGGAGTAAGTGAAAAGCACGGACGAGAGCTTCTCGCCGATGGCCACCACTTTGTCTTTGGCCCGCGCGGTGATCTCGCGGAGCAAGGCGATTCCGCTGAGGATGGTGTGGATCTCGTCGATCTGACGATTGAGTTTCTTGAGGAACGCTTCGAAGAAATCGAACTTCTGCTGCACCAGTTGCATGGCCACGTCTTCGTGCCGCTGCCGCACCCGCGCGACGATCTCCCGCACCCGTTCCTGATCCCCCGCACACGCCGCTTCGGTCGCGGCGACCAGATCGTTGGTCACTCCCGCCAGCGCGGAGACCACCACCACCGGCTGCCGATCGCGCCGCGCCGCCACGATGTCGATGGCGCTGGCCACACGCTGCGCATCACCGACGGACGTGCCGCCGAACTTGATGACGATCATCGCTTCGATCCCGTCGTCAAAGCAGTCCCTTCGCTTGCAACAACTCGGCATTCAGCAGTGCAGCACCGGCAGCGCCGCGGATGGTGTTGTGGACCAGAGCGACCATGCGTACATCCAGCAGGGGACAGGGACGCAGGCGGCCGATGGAGACGCTCATGCCGCTCTCCCGATCCCGATCGAGGCGCGGCTGCGGCCGGTCCTGCCGATCGATGTAGTGCAGCGGACGCTTCGGCGCGGAAGGCAGTCCCAGTTTCTGCGGCTCGCCCTGAAACGACTCGATGGCTTTGCGAATCCCGTCGAAGTTCACCACCGAGCTGTCGCGGAGGCCGAGGGAGATGGTCATCAGGTGTCCATCGATGACCGGCACGCGGTTGACCTGCGCGGAGATGCGGAACGGCGCATCGACGAAGCGCTCCCCATCCCAGCCCCCCAGAATCTTGCGCGGCTCTGTCTCGATCTTCAATTCCTCGCCGTCGATGTACGGAATCACGTTGTCGAGGATTGCGTACGACGGCACGCCTGCGTACCCGGCGCCAGAGACCGCCTGCATGGTGGTCACGTGCAGCTGGGCGATTCCGTACGCCCGCTCGATCGGCGCTATGGCCATGGCCAATCCCATGGTCGAGCAGTTCGGGTTGGTCACAATCGCGCCGGTGCCCCCTCGCCGCTTGCGCTGCGTCTCGATGGCGCGCGCGTGATCGGCGTTGATCTCCGGGATCAGCAGCGGGACGTCCGGATCCATCCGATGGTTCTTCGAGTTCGAGAGGACCATGCAACCGCGGGTGGCATAGTCCTCCTCCGCCTCGCCGGCCACCGAGGAGTCCAGTCCGGAGAAGACGAGCCGCGACTGGAGGGGCGATCCGAGTGCAAGAACTTTCATCGCGGCGGCTGTGTCCGGAAGCAACGAATCGAGCCGCCAGTCCGCGGCATCCGCATACGACTTGCCGGCGCTTCGCTCCGACGCCACCACTTCGTGCAGAACGAACCAGGGGTGATTTTCCAGGAGTTGGACGAAGCGCTGGCCCACCGAGCCCGTCGCGCCAAGAACTGCGACCGGGATGCGTTGGGCGGGCGAGGAACCGCGGGTGGGGAGGTGGGTGTCTGGTTTCGTGTCCGTCATGCTGGCTCAGCCGTTTGCAAGATCGATTCTCAGGGTAAACGAGCAGGAGTCCAAGCGCCGAGGCGCGTGTGGCGCGGCCGTCCCCGGCCGCGAACAGAGCGGTCTCCCAGCCTCGACCCGAGAGGCGACCTTGACGGCCGCACCACACGGGGATGCCGATCACCGTCGTGCAAATCGGAACTGGGGCACGCGGGAGATCTGTCCGGGCACCGATTCGCCTGCCGCCGGCCTCGCTCGCATACACTCCGCCGCTCATTCCGATGAGCCGCGCGCACGATCCCTACGGACCTCTCCGCATCCGCAACTTCCGCTGGCTCATCCTGGCCTATGGGACCAGCACCGTCGCCCGCGAGGCGCAGATCGTGGTGGTGGGGTGGCAGGTCTACGAGCACACTCATGATCCGCTGTCGCTTGGCCTGATCGGCCTGTCCGAGGCCCTGCCGTTCATCGCGGTTGCCCTTTATGCGGGGCATGTGGCGGATCGGGCGAGCCGGCGGGCCATCGCTTTGCTGGGAACGATCGGCATCGCCCTGTCGGCCGCTGCGCTGCTTCTGTTCACGCTGCATCCATCGATGCTGGCTGCCGGTCATGTCTGGCCGATCTACGCGGTCATCTTCGCCAGCGGCATCGCTCGGAGCTTTACCCGGCCGTCGGTGACCGCATTGTCGGCGGAAGTGATTCCGAGGGAGCTCTACGCCAGTGCGGTGGTCTGGCGTACCTCCACCTGGCAATTCGCCGCGGTGGTCGGACCGGCTCTGGGTGGTCTGCTCTACGGGTTCGGCGGCGCGGTGCTGGCCTACACCGTCGTGCTGGTGCTGTTCGCTGCGGCCATCATTGCGCTGCTGTTCATCTCCCACCAGAGCGAGCCGCGCGCCGCTGCGAGCGACAGCGTGAGCGAGAGCTTGAAGACCGGCCTGCGATTCCTGTTCGCGCAGCCGGTCCTCATGAGCGCGATGACCCTCGACCTGTTCTCGGTTCTATTCGGAGGGGCCACCGCTCTGCTTCCGATCTTCGCCAGACTCCTCGGAGCGGGGCCGCAGGGACTGGGGTTGCTCCGGGCCGCGCCCGCAGCGGGGTCGCTGCTCATCGGCCTGTTCCTGGCGTACCGCCCTCCGCTTCGCCGCGCCGGCATGACCCTCTTCTGCGCCGTGGCCCTCTTCGGACTCTCGATGATTGCCTTCGCCCTGTCCCGCAATTTCTATCTGTCGCTCGGAATCCTGGCCTTCAGCGGAATGGCCGACAACGTCAGCGTGCTCATTCGCGGAACCCTGCTGCAGACCCGGACGCCGCACGAGCTCCTCGGCCGCGTGTCGTCAGTCAACCAGATCTTCATCGGCTCCTCGAACGAGATCGGCGCCTTCGAATCCGGCCTGGCCGCCCGCCTCCTCGGCACGGTCCCCTCGGTGATCTTCGGCGGAGTGATGACGCTGGTGGTGGTGGCCGTGATCGCCAGCGCCTCGCCTGGGCTGCGGAAGATGCGCGAGATCGGCGACTCCTGAGCAAGGAACGCGCGCGGCGCTGCGCCTGAGAGAAAGAATCCGCGCGATCCAGAGCCGGCGCAGCCGGCGCCAGAATGTAGCCCCCGGCGCCAGCCGGGGGAACAACGAGCAGCCTCGCATGCGAGCCCGCGGAGCGGGCGGCAGAACAGGTCTGGAGTGGGATCGCGGCCCGACTTCGTCGCTCTGCTGTCGCCCGCTAGGCGGGCTCGTTTCTGACTGGGTTTCGTAATCCCCCGGCTGGCGCCGGGGGCTACATTCTTGCGCCCGCTGTCGCGGGCTGATCCCGCTACGTCAGATGCTCGTGGATCAGTGGCCGCGCTTCCGGTTGTTCATCGCCGAAGGTCACGAACGCCAGGAACCGCTTGCGCAGTTCTTCCGCATCGGGCTGCGACTTGCCGAGCTGGATGCGTGCGATCACGTCGCCCGCCTTGACCTCGTCTCCCGTCCGGCAATCGAACATCACCCCGACC
>JBDSGC010000136.1:0-3149 GCA_039919215.1 Thermoanaerobaculia bacterium
AATGGCGCGCTGAAGCGGCCGTCACTGTTGGTTACCGTGACCCGTTCCAGCCCGGTGTCCTTGTCGCGGATGGTCACGGTGACGCCGGGTAACGCAGAACCGGAAAGGTCACTGACGGTTCCTTCCAGGGTTCCGGTAACCGTCTGTGCCGCGAGCGGCAGCGAGAGAAGCATCGTCACAACGAGAACAAGCCACTGCCGAATGGAAATGAATCGGATCATGAAGTCTCTCCTCCGAACGACGGGACTGCCATGGACTGGTTGGGCGAAACCCTACGATGGAGTCCCGAGGGAGTCAATACATATGGTTCGGATCGCTCGCCGACGTTTCGCACTCGGAGCATCCATTCGCTTACCTGATTCGGTGCAATGGCGACGGCGTGACGCTGCCTACTTCCGGATGCCGTGACCGATCGGGTAGAAACCGGGAATGCGTACGGGCAGGCGGCCGGTGATGGGATGCTCACCGAAGATCGCGTCGAGCGCCGCGGATTGCAGCACCGGCTGGGGGCCGTAGGCACACAGATACGTACCCACCGAGGGCACTTCGCGGAGCATGTAGGGCGTTCCGAATGCGATGGCCAGCGTGCGGGTCTGCGGCGGCAGTCGCGCCACCAGCGCAATCGCCGCGTCGGGAAGGGAGATCTCTCCGGAGCCAGATCGGGCCCGGACAGCCAATGCCAGCAGGACCAGGTCCACGCGTTCGGCCGATGACAGAATCGACGCCAGGTCCTCGTCGCGCGAGCGCGCGTCGAGCGCCGCCACTTCGATGGAGTGCTCCAGGCGCCAGCGGAGATCGTCTTCCAGATTCGCCAGCGAGCTGGTTGGCGATCCGTCGGTCACCGTCACCAGCAACACCTTCACGTCCGGATGCAGCGGCAGAGTTCCCGGCTGCTCGCGCACCAGGGTGATGGCCCGACGGGCGATGTCGCTGGCCACATCGCGATCTTCCTGCGAGTCGATGATGCGGAAGATCTGGCCAGCCTCCGCCACCGCCGACCCCACCAGCGACTTGGCCGCCAGGATCCGTCGCACCGACTGGTCGATGCGCTCCTCGCTCAACCTTCCGCTCTGCACCGCGGACTTCACCGCTGCGATGGCCGCGTCGGGATCGGCAGACACCATGACCTGATCGATTCCTGCTTCGAAGGCCAGCACGGCCGCCTCTCCTGCTTCGAAGTGCTCGGTGATGCCACCCATGTTGAATGCATCGCTGACCACCAGGCCGTCGTAGCCGAGCTCGCGGCGGAGCAGGCCATCGACGATCTTCACCGAGATCGTCGCCGGCAGCGTTCCGTGCTGCGGCACTTCGGACGCATGCGTTCCGTACGGATTCTCCTCATGCGGAGCGGCCCGCACCGGCACTGGCTCAGAGTCGAGCGCAGGCACCGCGAGATGCCCGATCATCACCGAGTGCACCCCCACGTCGATGGCCGCACGGAACGGCACCAGTTCCACCGTATCGAGGCGGGCGCGCGTGGCCTCGATGACCGGAAGGGCGCGATGGGAGTCGACGTGCGTGTCGCCATGTCCGGGAAAATGTTTTGCCGTGGCCAGCACGTGCTGGCTCTGCACTCCCCGGATGAAGGCGGCCACGTACCGGCTGACTTCCTGCGGATCCTCGCCGAAACTCCTGGCGTTGATCACCGGATTGTCGGGATCGATGTTCACATCGGCGACCGGGGCCAGAATGTGATTCACCCCCAGCGCCGCCGCCTCGCGCGCAACGATCCGCCCCTCCGCCTCGGCCAGACTCGGATCGCCGGTAGCGGCCACCGCCATCGCCGGCGGCCAGTAGGTGGTATCGGTGAATCGCATCCCTGGTCCCGCTTCGAGGTCCGCGCTGACCAGCAGAGGGATGCGCGCCACCGCCTGCAGCTCGCGGGTCAGGTGCGCCGTCTCGTAGACGTTGGAAACGAACCAGATGATGCCGCCGACCTGGTTGTCCCTCACGGCGTGCAGAAACTGCTGGTATGCCTCTGAAGACTCCGCCATGAACAGGGCGTTCCCGGGATGGATGAAGAGCTGCCCGATCTTCTGATCGAGCGACAACTCTTCAAGGGCGGGAATCGGCTTGGCGTGTTGCGGAGGGGGTGCACTCATCGCGGCGCGAAAGCCTAGCATGCCGGTGCGGGCGATCCGGTCTCACGAACGCGCATACGGTGTCGGTCACCGCGCGCGTCTGGCAGGCGGAGACCGTCCGGCGCCGGTCCTACTTGATGATGGCGTGGATGGCCAGCGTCGCGCCGATCGAGGCGTTCTCCTTCGTTTTTACCGTCACTTGTTCTTCCAGGGTGCCCGCTTTTGCCCGGGCGCCGTCCACGGTCACGGTGATCGTCTCGTGTCCTTTCGCCGCAACCTTCGCGTGGTAGTCGTAGTACAGGCAGCGGCAGGTGGAGCGGGAGACGACCAGCGTCAGAGGCGCATCGGAAACGTTGGTCACCTCGAACTGACGGACCGCGCGGGTCCCCTTGCGGATCGTTCCGTAGTCCGCGGTGGCCGGCTTCACTTTCAAACCTGCGGGTGATTCCTGCTCGACGACCGGAGTGACGTCCTGCGACGCGGTCGACTCAGACACCGCACCGGTGGTCGAGGAGCGCTCGATGATGGCCGCGGGCCCTTTGCGATCGGAGCTTGCGCGCCAGATCAGCCATCCGATCAGAGCGAGGAGGACCACGCCGACGATCACAATCAATAGCACGCGCGAGGTGGCACCGGGAGAGACGAGCGTGCCGTCCTCCGTGGGACCGAACGAGTCGCCTGCATCGGGCGAGTTCACCAGCGGCTGCGTTCCTGCGGAATTGCGAGGAGGATCGGAGGCGGAGGGGTCAGACCCCGGCAGGGCGCCGGAGGAAGGGCGGTGCTCCAGATCCTCGAGCTTCCGCAGTGAGGAGTCGATCCCGTCACAGAGCCGCTGGTACTCGGCGGCGAGCTGCTCGTTGGGGGCGTCCGCGGCAAGGCGGCTCAGCGTTTCTCGATGATTCCGATACCGCTGCCGGAGAACCTCGATCTCGCGCGCTCGATCCCCGCGCCTCACGTTCACTGTTCCGAAATCTTCAGACATCGAGCCACCTCGTCCGGCCCTTGTTGCAAGTTTGCTGCGAGGCTGACCGGGATGGCTGCCAGAGCCACTCCCGGGCCATCGGCCAG
>JBDSGC010000137.1:0-4756 GCA_039919215.1 Thermoanaerobaculia bacterium
CCAATCATGTTTGCGCGCATGCTGATCACGTTTGTGATCGTGCTGCACTCGTCGACTGCTGGCGCCGATGCGACGGCCAGTCCGCGATGGCAGTCGGTTGCGCCGTCTCCCCGCCCCGGTCTGCCGGCCGTGTCGGTCCAGATGGGTGAGCCTGGACCGTACATCTCAACGAAGAATGCCGCGTTGACGCTCACGGCGCTTACGGCCGAACGCCCCTTCGACGGATACATCGGATTTCATTTCGAAGTGCGGACACTCAACACCCTCGACACTCCGGTGATCTTCCGAACGGTTCTTGGCTCCCACGGGCGCCGGACTTTTTCCACGTGGGTGCAGCTCAACACTCGTGGCGTCTATCGTGAGGGAAAGCCGGTGCTGAAGAAACGCGAAGTGGTCATCGAGTGGCGCGACGCCTCCGCGCGTCTGCTGGCCAAGCGGAACCTCGGTCCTGCTCCCTGGAGCGATCCGGTCTCCCTGCGCATTACTCGTGGCGCAGCGTCCGACGCGCCGGCGTTGACCGGCGGGAGTCCCACGTACGACCGAAGCGCAGCATCGCTGTCCGATCGCGCACAGTGGTACTCCGGTTTCTCCGCCGTGATCATCCCCGTCGATCTCTGGCTCGACCTGCCCATGCCCGTCCGGGAAGCGATCTTCGGATCCAACGTCCGCACCCTGTTCTTTGGTTCGCCCCGGAGCGGACAGACCTGGACCGCGTTGGACCGGGCCATGATTCCTGTCGAGTTTGAGTGGAAGCCTGGCAGCTACACCGCGCCATGGCCCTACCGTCCCAAGGCGGTCACGGTACCCGTCGAAGTTTCCTGGCGGGCCAGGCCGGAGGCCCTCATCATCGGACCTGGACAGAGTCCGTATCTCGTCTCCAGCGTCTCGGCCTACGGGGCGGAGGAGGCTGCGCTCACCAGGGAAGTTCCGATCGCCGCCACGCGGGGTCCTGGGAAGGGCGCTTTCTCTCCACGCTCGAGCGTGCTGCGCCTGACCGCTGAAGACATTCTGCGCGAGTACCGCCCGCTGCTGGTGATGGCCCTCCTGATCCTCCTCGTGGTGTTCTTGTGGCTGACGGTCAGGCGCACTCCCAGGATCGCTGCGCTCGTTGTGACCCTCGGCGCCACTGCGGCGGTCCTCGCCGCCCGCGACTGGATCCATCCCGTCGCTGGCGTGCATCTGACGGAGGACGTGCGGCGGATCGGTCCGGGAGTGAGCCGCCGAACTCGTTCCGTGCAGCAATACGGCGCCTCGCCTCTGGCCGAACGACGTTTGTCATCGTCGGAGCTGCGCACCGCGGTCGCCGGAATCGGAGAGGTGCTGGAAGACGCCGAGGTGCGGACTTCGGAGACGGCACCGGGACATGGAACAATGCTTCTGGCGAGGAGCGCGTGGGATTCAACATCGCGATGGACGGTCCGGCGCGAAATGGAACAAACCGTCTCCATCCGGATCCGCGGCCGCGACGCGAAGACGCTTGTCTTCGACTATCAGAGCTCGATCCCGGCGAACTACGTTTCGGTCGAGTGGGAAGGGGACGGCCGCAACCATTTCGGACAAGGACATTTGCTGGGCTCGATGTCCGGCACAGCGACCGTCGTCGCGGGGATCGTCGAGCCGACCATCGGGCAATGGGCATGGGCCGGCAGTCGTCTCGGGCCTTTCCAAACGAAGACCCGCATCTCCCTCATCGAGCAGAACCGCGAGCGAACCAGGAGCGTGGTCTGGACGGACCCTGCCACCAGCTCGGCGGCGTCGCTTCCCTTCAGCATGTTCGGGACCCTGCACCCCTCACCCAACGGACAGCTCAGCTGCGATTTCTCTCTGCCGACCGGCTCGAAGACCGCCCAGATCAGACTCACGATCAAGATCGTTTCCACCCTCGGCGTGAAACAGGTGACCGTGGCCGGTCCCGGAGGAACGGTGACCGCAGTGCTCTCGAACGAGGTTATGAGATCGGGAATGGCGTCCTACGTCATCCCGCTGAATTCGCTTGGTGACATCGCGCCCGGCGGAGGCATCGTCACCGTCACGGTGGACCATGCCGAAACCGGCGGCGTCTCATGGTCGCCGCAAGTCTGGCTGGAACTGAGGGAGAACGCTCATGAGTGAAGCTGCCATCGTCGGCGAGAATCTGCTCAAACGATACGGGAATGTGACCGCACTGCGCGACACATCCTTCTCGGTCACCAAAGGAACGATCACCGGCTTCATCGGTCGGAACGGAGCGGGGAAAACCAGCACGCTCAAAATCGTCTCCACACTGATGCGGCCCGACGACGGCGTGTGCCGGGTGTTCGGTCTCGATGTCCGCGAGCACGCCTACGAGATCCGCCGGCGCATCGGATTTCTGCCGGATTCCTTCGAGCTCCCCTGGTCGCTCACCCTGCGCGAGTATCTCGACATCTTTGCCGACCTCTATGACATCCGGCGCAGTGACCGCGCCCGCCGTATCGACACGGCCATCCAGCTCACGCGCACCGAGGATCTGGCCGATCGCCGGCTGAACGCGCTTTCCCGCGGCGAACAGCAGCGCGTCGGCCTGGCCCGGGCCCTGATTCACAATCCCGACCTGTTGTTGCTCGACGAGCCGGCGGCCGGCCTCGATCCTCACGCGCGGGTGGAGTTGAAAGAGCTCCTTCGCCTCTTGCGGGAACGGGGAAAGACCGTGTTCCTTTCCTCCCACGTGCTGGCGGACCTCGAGGAGATCTGCGACGAGCTGGTGGTGATCAAAGCGGGCAACGTGATCTTTTCCGGCGACATCGCCGGGTTCCGCCGCCAGATGCGCTCCACCACCCGCTGGCGCGTGACCACCCTCGGCGGACAGATCACCCTTCCGGGCAACGCGTCGGGAGAGGTGGTGGCCCGTTCGGCGAACTCGCTGGACTTCGAAGGGGATCTCTCCCCCGCCGAGCGCGCCCGCTGGATCTCCGAGCTGGTATCGAGAGGGGTTTCTGTCTGCGAAGTGAGTCCGCAGCGGACCACGCTGGAGCAGGAGTTCGCCAAAGCGGTCGAGGAAGAAGAGGAGGTGGAGGCATGATCGCCCTCCTTCGCTACGCCATTCTAAGGAGCGCCCGGGAGAAGTTCCTGTTCGCACTTCTCCTGGCTCCCTCCGTGATGCTCCTCTCGCCGCTCCTGGCCATCGCTGCGCTTTCCGTGGCCAAAGGACAGCCGGCGTATCCGATGTCCTTCGACGCCCGGATCTCCCCCGCTGCGGCCGCCCGGATGGGTGGGGAGATCGCCTTGGCCATGGCATCACTGGCCGCGGGTGCAGGCGGCTTCTGGATTTTCCGACGGGAGATGGCCAATCGCAGCGTCAGCTTCTTTCTCCTCGCCGCGCGGCCCCAGGCGGTCGCTTTCGCCGCGACCATCTACGGGTTTCTGGCCGGGACGACCGCATCGTTGATCGTCATGTCCGGTCTTGCCGCGCTGACGCATCATTGGCCGGCGAGCGGAAGAGTCTTTCTGGTAGCGATGGTTTCCTCGCTGGCCACCAGCGCCATGGGGACGCTCCTGGTCACGATCTCCAGCGACGAGTCGATGCTGCTTCCAGTCTTTGGCGGTTCCTGCGTGATTGCCGTCTCTCTGATGAGCGCGAAGACTCCTGCCGCGCTGCCGGCGGCCGTCGTGGCCATCCTGCTCTTTGCAGTGTCCTCTTCCCTTCTGTTGAGGTGGCGATGCCCTGTCTAGCCGTTGCGCGGTACCGCATCCTGACTTCGATCCGGTCGGCAAACTGGGTCTTTGGAGTCGCCCTCGTCGCGGTGTTGCTGCTGTACGACACCGTATTGATGATCACCACCCCGCCCGGTTTCCCGGGCGGCGGATCCATCTTCACCCCGGAGAGCGTCTTCCGGCGCGCTCCCGAGTTCACGCTGTCACGCGCGGCCATGTTTGCGCTGCTCGCATTCGTGATGCACCTTTTCATCATGGTCGCCGCGTGCATGCTGTTCGGAGCGAATCGCAGAAAGTCTGAGACCGCCTTGACCGCTGACCTCATGGACACCGCACCGATCACGCCCTCGGACCGCTTCTGGGGAGATGCGCTGGGGATCTTCGCGTCCGCCATGATCGTTCACCTCTGCATCCTCCCGTTGCTGGCCATGGCCATCGTGCTCAGCCCCCTCGGACTGACCGCCTTCTTCTCGTTCGAGCTCCTCATCATCACCGCCCTTCTGCTGGCCAGCACGGCCGCCTCGTGGAAGTTGCGAGCCGAAAACGCGCGCTGGGCCCACACCCGCATGATGCGCAGCGGTGCCCTCTTCATCATCGCCTTGATCACCATCCTGATCTCGAACAGCCGCTGGGAGGACCTCCGGGACACCGCCTTCATGTGCCTCAACGAGCCGTCTTCCCAGAGATGGGCGTTGGTCATGGGGGCGATCAACAATCCGCCATTGATGTTCTCCTGGCTGTTCCTGTTGTACGCGGGTTTCATGACGTTCTATTACCTGCATGGCGTGCGCTCGCACGCGCAACGTTAGGAAGGATCGAAATGTCGGGCTCACGATCAATCACACCGCGGCACCGAAATCTTCCTGCTTCGATGACGCCGTTGCGGCCCTCGCCGATGCGGGCCAGCAAACCTTCGATCCAGACTTTGGCCGCAATCAGCCCAGACCAGCCCGCCGGCCGCGCCGGCCACCGGAGACCGTCATGATCTGCAGCCTCTGCAATCAGGAAAACCGCGACAACGCACGCTACTGCGATGGTTGTGGCGGTGTCCTCAACGAGAACCTCACCGTGAGCAGAACGGGGA